>JALCBQ010000029.1 GCA_028066335.1 Pirellulaceae bacterium | reverse complement strand
ATCTCAACAAGAATCATTAACGAGATCCAAGGGATCAATCGAGTTTGTTACGATATCAGCAGCAAACCGCCAGCAACGATCGAGTGGGAGTAATCTTCTCCGGTAACGTATACTGGTGATTCGCGCTTTTATTTCCCTAGCAGAGCACTACTTTTCGCTAACCTTTACACCCAGAGTTTACGGTCTAAAATCCGATAGTGTATCGCTTCACTAAGGTGGGCAGTACTGATATTATCTGACCCTTCTAAATCGGCGATCGTCCGAGCGACCCGTAGAATTTTGGCATGGGCACGAGCTGATAATCCAAACTGATGGATACTCTTTTTGAGCATTTCACTCGACGCTGCATCTAGGTCACAATGTTCCTGCAATGCTCTGTGGGGCATATGAGCATTATCGAGGACGGAGCCCTTTCCGAACCGTTCCCTCTGCAGCGTCTGAGCCTGCAGAACCTCCCTTTGCATCGTTTGGCTATTGGTCCCTTCACGCCTGTTGGCGAGGCTCTCATAGGCGACTGCCGGCACCTCGATTTGAATATCAATCCGATCAAGTAATGGGCCACTAATCTTTGCCATATAACGTTCAATCTGGGGAGCGCTACAATGGCATTGCCGCCTTGGGTCATTTCGATAACCACACGGACAAGGGTTCATTGCAGCGACCAAAATAAAATCGGCAGGGAAAGTCGTACTTTGTAACGCCCGCGAAATCGTTACCTTTTTATCTTCGAGGGGTTGTCGTAATACTTCGAGCGATCGTCGACTAAATTCAGGCAATTCATCCAAAAATAAGACCCCATGATTCGACAAGCTTACTTCTCCTGGCATAGGCATCCTTCCCCCTCCCACAAGACCGATATCACTAATTGTATGGTGTGGTGACCGAAAAGGGCGGTCTGTTAATAAGGGCTGATTTTCAGCTAACCGGCCCAAAGCACTATAAATGCAAGTTGTTTCGATCGCTCCCTTTGGGTGAAGGGGTGGCAAAATCGATGGGAGCCTTCGGGCGAGCATTGTTTTGCCAGAGCCAGGAGGGCCGACCATTAGAAGGTTATGTCCTCCACCCGCTGCAACGGTAAGAGCCCTTTTGGCCATCTCTTGGCCCCGAACTTCACCAAAATCATCGATATGTTTTCCATTGGCAGAAAAATACGTTTCAACACAAGAGGGGACAGGTGCAAGGTCGAGTTGTTCGGTAACAAAGCCGACCGCTTGTGAAAGGCTATCGATCGGGATAACCTCCAGTTCTGTAACCACGGCTGCTTCGGGAGCATTATCACTCGGCAATAAGATTCCACGTACCCCTTTCTCCTTAGCGGCAGCGAGTGCGATCGACAAAGCACCTTTGAGGGGACGTGTGTTCCCTTCAAGAGATAATTCCCCAACAAATGCGTAGTTAGACAAGAACTGATGATCAATCTCAATCTGTTGGCTACCTATAAGAATACCAAGAGCCATTGGAAGATCGAGAGCAGCCGCCTGCTTTGGAAGCTCTGCAGGAGCGAGGTTAATAACCGTCCGATCTTGGGGACGTGAGAACCCGCTATTTTCAATCGCTCGTTCAATCCGATAGATGCTCTCTTTAACGGCTGCTTCAGGAAGACCAACAAGAGTCGTTTTCGGCAGAGAGCTACGTGAGATATCGACCTCGGCCTCAACACCGATCGCCTCAATTCCAAGGAGCGAAAAGGTATTGATTTTTGCCAACATAAGTCTGCCACTATCTCATAGGTAAGTAGAACACACACCGTATACCCCCACGACAAGGAGTATGTAGAAGGAAAAAGGTGCGGCTTCAGAACTTCTATTTTCCCAAAGAGGAGGCCCGAATGCAAATTATTTCTTCCTAATATTCTCTACTCATTGGCCTACTACATAGTTTTTTAAGAGTACGGCTGTTGTTTTCTTGTTTTACATGTTTCTCTTCGGGGCGAGGCTATGGCATATTGTCAAAAAGTAGATCCTTCTGGGGTAACATCGTCTTGTTTGCACAGACGTAAATGATGCGGACCACATTTCTGTTTTAATGGGCAATAAATATGCAACCAAACCTGTCAGCTCAGTGTCAACTCAGAAAATCTTTTTCAGCTTGTGAGACGTGAAATCCAATCGGCGGCATCAATAAAATAGAACTGCGCTGGATCATGTTTTCTTCTTACTGAACACAAAAAACCGGTCAACCACACCCAGCGAAGGTGCCTATTGACCGGCTTCTAAAGTCATCATATTGCCTAAACCAAACGGAACCGTATAGGCAGGCAATTCAAAAACATTAACGGTTAAGTAGCTCCCTCTTTAGCTGGCTCTTCGCCAGAAGAACCCATCTCTTCTTTGCCTCCATCCTCTTTGAAGGTTAGTGCAAACAAGATCAGAACAAGGAAGGCTCCTAGTGCTGGTACAAGCCAGAAATTTCGCCAAGCGATTTCACCCTCAACCATATTAAGGAATCCGGTTTTAGATTCAATCTCAACATATGCGGAAAACATTGCCCCAATAAAGGCACCGACACCTAGAGTAACAAATGCGATAAACCCTTGGGCTGCTCCCCGAATTTTTGGATCGGCTTTCTTATCGACATAGAGTTGTCCAGTGACAAAGAAAAAGTCGTAACAAACTCCATGGAGCAGAATTCCAATGAGCAACATGTAATAATTGTTACTAAGGTCGACTGAAAATCCGAAGAGGGCGTATCGGATCGCCCAAGCTAAAATACCTATGAGCAACATCTTCTTAACACCAAGGCGAATAAAGAAGAAAGGCATGAGCAACATAAAAAATATCTCAGACATTTGGCCCATAGACATAAAGGAGGCCGCCTCTCCTACGACCTCACTTCTTCCTGCGAGAAAAGGTGGGGTGTAGTTGTAGTAAAACTGGAGTGGAATAGCTATCAAAAACGATCCAATGACAAAGATCGCAAAGGATCGTTCCTCCAGTAGCTTTAGTGCGTCTAATCCCAGTACCTTTGCAATACTTGCTGATTCACCTTTGCTATTTGGTGGAGTATGAGGCAAAACGAGACAATATCCAGCTAACACAAATTGTGCTGTTGCCGCAACAACCATTGGCCAGGTCGTCGTTCCAATACTCAAATAACCGATGAAAAGACCGGCAGCAATCCAACCGATCGTTCCTAAGACCCGAACCCCCGGAAATTCACGAGAAGGATCTTTTAAGTGATGCATTGAAAGTGAGTTTGTCAGTGAAAGAGTTGGCATATAACACAAAAAATAGATAACCAATATCCACCAAAAAGTCGACTGATCGGTAATTGTAGAGAGGTAAAGAAGTATACAAGCACCTGCAAAGTGAAGAGCAGCAAGAACTTTTTCACTTGAGAAAAAACGGTCAGCAATCATTCCGATAAAAAAGGGGGAAACCATCGCTCCAATTGCCGCAGTACCATAGGCTGCTCCGATAAACCCATCGCTGAAAAGTACTTCTACAGAACCTTCCCCATGCGCACCGAGAAATACACCCAGCGTCACAAACCAAGCGCCCCAGACAAAATACTGCAAAAACATCATCAATTGCAGACGCAGCTTTATAGATCCCATCTTTTCATTTTCTCCCATGGCATAATTCATTTCAAGGTCTAGGAACTGGCCGCCATTTTATGAAAATCTGCAATCAATAGCAATTCTTTAAATAGGGAGTTTTTATGAAATCCCGGTTAACAATGAGACTTCCACCCTTTTTAAATAAGAGTTTTGCCAAGTTTAGGAAAATATCCTCTGCCAGTTTGACAGACCTAGAATATCTTGTAGACTTTACGAAGTTGCCCCTCTAGCTCAACTGGCAGAGCATCTGACTCTTAATCAGAGGGTTGAAGGTTCGATCCCTTCGGGGGGCACTTCTCTTAGGGAGACCATTTCCACCTTTATACGCCACTCTTGGACGAATAAGACTACTCCATTTATTGCTTGCCCCTCATAGTTGCTGATCTTTAATTTTTTGTAGCAACCGTCGCTGCTCATCTGTCAAAACAGCCTCAATCTCATCCTCTCGCTCTTTTTTAAGGCTAGCAATTTCGGCTTCAAGTGTCGAAAGCTCCTGAAAATATCGTCGCTGAATCGTGTAGATATTTTGACGTTGCTCATTCGTTACGAGGCGGTTGTAATAATGGGGTAAACGTCCCCTGAATTGTTTCGGTACAGGAGAGGTACTCTTCAGTTCTTTCACATTGTCGATCTCGTCGTTGAAGGCCTCTTTCGTTTGGCTATCATTGCGTAGACGCTCCTTATCTGATATTTTCTCTGGAGGAAATAAGAGTTCCGGAGGAGGTAGCTCGCCAGAACGATCGACTCGGGCTAACGAATCAGAGAGCCAAAATATACTAATACCAACGAAAAAAAGTACCAAGACAAATCCTATATAAGTCAATTTAGCAAACATCAGATTCTCTCGTCCACAAAGATCGTTGTCGATCACTTCACATTTTGCCGAAGGTAACTTCATTGTCTTTTACCTGCTAAAATTCGTCGTCACTGTGGTTAGCAAAACCTGTGTCACCACCTCCATCACTCCCCTCATTAAACTGTTCAAAATCGTCATAGTTACGATTCGATGCATTAAGAAAGCGGGTATGGTCTTTTTCCCATCGTAACTCGACGTCACCAATTGGGCCAGATCGCTGTTTGGCAATAATAATTTTAGCTTGCCCCTCGTATTGTTTCGCCTCTTCACCACGATGATAATACTCTTCTCGATGAACAAACATCACAACATCGGCATCTTGCTCGATCGCTCCTGATTCCCTAAGGTGGCTAAGTTTTGGAATGTTATCGTTGGTCGCCTCCGACTGACGATTGAGCTGGGCAAGACACAATATTGGTACCTCAAGCTCTCTTGCGAGCCCTTTAAGCCGACGTGTCATTCTAGAGACCTGCTCTTGACGTGGGATTTTTGAGTCATCTGGTTCGATAAGCTGCAAATAATCGATAACAATCAGACTCAACTTTTTATGACGTCGACGTATTCGGCGAGCCGCTGCCGCGACCTCAGTAACAGTTCGCGTTGGCGAATCATCGACAAAAAGAGGGGCATCTGAAATTTGAGAAGCTTCAGCCACAAGGCGTTCTTGTTCCTCCTGGCTAATGGTACCATTTCGCAAACGATGACCATTCACCTGTGTTCGTGAGCAGAGAAGTCGGTCAATCAACTCCATTGCCCCCATTTCTAGGCTAATAAACAAGACTGGCTCCTGGACTTCAATAGCTACGTACTCAGCAATATTCATTGCGAGTGCCGTTTTTCCCATTGCGGGTCGGGCAGCCAAAACGACTAACGCTGATTTTTGGAGCCCTCCCAAAACCTGATCGAGGTCATAAAACCCTGTTTCTACCCCTGAAAAAGAACGAGAACCTTTCATTCGTAAATCGATACGATCAAGAGCATCGTGCAAGACATTCGATAGCTCCGAGACGTTCGATTCCCCTCGTCGATCTAAAATCGAGAAGATTCTTTGCTCGGCCATGCTAAGTGCCTCACGCGCCTCCTGTGTCTCGTCATAAGCATTTTTCAGAATATCGGTGCTCGCATGGATGAGCGATCGATAGGTCGCTTTTTCGCGAACGATTTGGGCGTAATAGATGGCGTGTGCTGCATTAGGGACGATGTTCCCTACTTTTGCAAGGTAGGGAATTCCACCAATCTCATCAAGGGTACCAGCAGATCGAAGTTGTTCAACGAGTAAGGTGGGGTCAATTTTTCGCCCCGTTTCGTGCATTTCGAGCATCGCTTTGTAAATACTGGCATTCGCCTCATCGTAGAAATCTTCTGTACGGAGAGTTAAAGCGACGTCATCACAAACAGTCGGCATGATCAAGATACTGCCCAAAACGCACATTTCAGCCTCAAGGTTACATGGTGGCTGGCGGTTAAGCATTTCAGAGGCCCCATTCGACGAGGCTGGATCCTTCACAAATGTTTGCCGGAAATCTGCCATTTATAAACAATAATGTCCATTTTTTTAGGGAGATAGAAAACTTCGAACTTGTTGTGATTATAAAGGAATTCAGAGGTGGATCGACTCTTTTCTCAAAGAATCTATAACTTGCTCTAGGTGAAGGGGCGCCTCTACTGCTTGAACCTCTTCATACCACTCTCTCTTGTACAATAATCTTGGCACCCTCTTAAAGAGAAACAATGAGGGCTAAAAAAAGCCCCACCCTGTTAAGGGTAGAGCTTTGGGATGTATATGGCATGAGCACCGCTGAAGGCTCAGGAATTTTAGTTACGATTCTGTTGGAGTAACAAAGACTTTCACTTCGGCGGATACTTCGTTGTGTAGTTGAATTTTAACATTATAGATACCAAGCTCCTTAAAGACACCATCGACCCGCACTTGGTCGGCTGAAACGCTGAATTTAAGCTCCTTAAGGCCGGCGACGATTTCAGGGACACCAACGCTACCGTAGAGATGGCCTTCGTCATTTGCATTTGCCTCAATGGTAATCGTTTGACGCGAAAGAGTATTTGCCAATTCTCGATAACTGGCTAAACGTGCACGCTCGATTTCGAGCAATTTAGCTTTATGCTTCTCGACCATACGAACATGATGATCGGTGGCAACAGTCGCCAAACCTTGAGGAATAAGGTAATTATTGGCATAACCGGGCCGAACTTCAATAATATCGCCTTGGGCACCAAGGTGATCAACCGATTGAATAAGAAGCAGCTGGACACCGCCGTTAGGACCTTTAGGAAGGCGCTGAGCAAACTGTCGTCTTTCGCTCTTCCTTTGTTGAGTCGATTTTTTTTGCTGTGTTGTCGCCATTTGTTTTTAGCCGTTTCGGAATTATTTCTTTGGAAACTATCTACATTCAACGCGTACCACTTAGTAACGACACACGCTCTTTAAAAATTCTTTATTTGCCCCTACCAAGGCAATGGAAAAGGTCGGATTATAGCCCCACTTTTCCACTTCGTAAAGGATCCTATTGCCAGAAATTTTGTAATTGCTTGTTGGGGGGCGGCAATGGGCTCTTTCCCACAAAGATCTCAATAAAAACTGCGTTTAGAAGGGAATGTCATCATCAGGGATACTTTGGTCAAAATCATTTGGCACATCACCAGAAGGACCTGCACCTGCTGAACCACCCGAAGAAAAATCAGGGGGTGAAAAAGTGGCGGCCCCTTCACTTCCAGAAAAACCACCAGCCTCGGCCTGGCCATAATTACTACCACTTTGACCACCTTGGCCGCCATAGCTTTGGTTTGAGTAGCCTTGATTACCTCCCTGGTTATTACCCCCACTACGAGAACCCAACATTGTCATGTTTTCACCAACAACACGAAGCTTAGTCCGTTTTTGCCCTTCGTTACTCGTCCATGAATCAAGCTTTAATCGCCCCTCAATTAAAATCGAAGAGCCTTTAGAGAGGTATTGATTCGCGATTTCTGCCGTCCGCCCCCAAAGAGTAACGTCGACAAAGGTCGTCTCATTGGTCCAATTCCCATCTGATCCCTTACGACGATCATTGACGGCAAGACCAATTTCGGTAACGGCCGTCCCACTTTGAATGTGGCGAAGTTCGATATCTCGTGTAATATTTCCGACTAAAATAACACGGTTAAAACTAGCCATACGATGAACCCTCACCAACAAAACAAAAAAAGTGGTAAAGAAAAGGTTCTCCGAAGAAAACAACCTTCTTTTTAGGAACCGTTTTATCTAGGTTGACTCAGCGACTTCCGCTGATTCTACCTCGACCTCAGCTTCATCGCCCCCTTCTTCTGAGCCTTCACTCTCAACGGCAGCGCCCTGGGCATGAGCAACCAATGTCTCAACGAGACGTGGTTCGACCTTAAGGATCATTTCACGTAAAATATTGTCGTTAAGTTGACAGGCACGGTCATGCTTAGTCAAATCTTGACTATCCATTCTAAAGTACATTAACCAGTAGGTACCTTTACGATGCCCGTTAACAGCATAAGCCAAGCGACGCTCACTCCAGAGACGGCTAGCCAAGATTTCGCCGTTAAGTTTTTCAACCATCTCGGTCAAGCTGTCGGCAACGCCATTTGGATCTTGTGCGTACCGGTTCGAATCTACCAAATACAACGCTTCGTATACGTTCTCTGCCAAAAGTAATCTCCTATCGAAACGATAAATCTAATATAGGAAGAGCTTCTCGTAAATCCAAAAGCTCAATAGCAATTTTATTCAATTATTACCATTTCATTCTAACGACTTTACTGGAAAGTGGGTAATGGTAAAATTTGGAAACAAGGCACAAAGACCAAAAAAGCTTTATCTCTTTGGTGCCGTATTGTAAGTATGCATGCAGGCCGAAATTCCTTCTGAAATCCAACTTTCGATCCCATCAGCGGCACGACGAACCACCTGCTGGACCTCCTGAGCCTCCTCTTTGGAAAAACGACCTAAAACATAGCTCGCCAAGTCTCCACCTGAGTCTTCCTGAACCCTCTTTCCTGCAATGCCTACGCGTAATCTTGGAACTGCCTGAGTTCCCAAACGCCGCAAAATATCTTTGAGGCCATTTTGACCGCCCGCCGATCCGTTTTCGCGGATCCGAATACGTCCTAAAGGTAGATTCACGTCGTCACAAACGACCAAAATCTCTTCGTTGGGAACCTTATAAAAATCTCGCAATGGTAAAACTGTATTTCCACTAAGATTCATATAAGTTAGTGGCAAAACAAGAAGCACCTTTTTGGAACCAATCAGGGCTTCGTAGTATTCTCCACTAAATTTTGACTTTGGCTTGTCGGTTATATAACGATCGACTAAAACGCGAATCACTTCAAACCCGATATTATGGCGTGTCCCTTGATACTTCTTGCCAGGATTTCCTAAACCAACAACGAGCTTCATGGTGATAGCTTTTCAACTAGCTTTATCGGCAACCGACATATTTCTTCAAAAGAACATCCTCGCCACAAGCTTCATGTTACTTACACTTCGCGATGACGTCTCTTGGTGGCGAAATAAGGGTACAGCCTTCAGGAAGTTCGACATCTTCGGCATATAACTTCATGCCGACGTTGAGTGGCTCCAATCGCAAAGTAACTGTTTCAGGAATTCTGGCAGCAGGACATTCAATCCCGATTAAACGCGACGACTGTGAGACCTTACCACCACCCTGGGCACCAATTGCTTCCCCCTTGAGAACAACTACAACCTTCGCCTTAACAAGATCTTCTGCATCTGTACGGACCAAGTCAACATGTAAAACAGACGTTCCTAAATGGTTCCATTGAACTTCGCCCAAAAGAACGGTCCCCGATTCATCTCCTTCCAAAGACCATAATCGACTACGATGTTCAACGAGCTCCGCAACTACAGTTTTCGGGAGAGTCAGGTTTTTATTTCCCTTTCCTTTACCATAAACATTCACAGGAACGACTCCTGTTTTTCGCAAACGTTGGGTCTCTTTTTTCCCTAAACCTTTACGATCGCTTACTGTTAACACTGATGTCATCATCTTTACCTTTTTGTGACTTTTAAAAAGCGCCGTTTCTATGGGCACCACAAGTATATGCTAGTATGTATTCGCGTATGTTGTATCTCGCTAGCGCGCAGGGATACCGACAAGGGAGACTATTTTCCCAGAAAACACTGATCTTTCAAGGGCTCAATAAAAAGTATTTCATAGTTTTTTATCGTGGAAAGCCTCTCGAATTTGAAAGTACCTGCCAAAATCCCACCTTGTTGGTTCCTGCCTCCCTTGGTATCTTTGTAGTCGTCTTTTAATCGGTAACCGAGAGGGAAAATCTTTCTGGTTTTGTATCTAAACCCCCGATGTACACGTTCATCACCCGAATCCACAAAGAAGGTTATGGCCAAAGCACGTACCAATACTTTTGAATATGTTGAACCAATTGGACTAAGGGTCTTAGTCCGAAAAGATGAGCCCAAGAAAGAGACAAAAGGGGGAATTGCCCTCCCTGAAGTCGCCGAAATTCCGACGATTACAGGTCGTATTGTAACAATTTCAATGGCAATTGAAAATGACGAAGATTTTCCCCTTCGTCAGTACGATAAAATTTTGTTTCATCCCAAAAATGCGATCCCAGTCGATTTCGAATCGGACAATCAACTTTTTGTTGTCCCGGCCGATGACGTTGTCGCTGTTTTCCGAAGAGAGTCGCCTGCATCCGAAGAAGAGTAAAATGACTCTAAAGGGTAACCTTCTCTTGAACTTGTCCTTTGAGACATCTTGCGCGACCTCAGACTGTGCTTCCTCAGACTGTGCTTTGCGTTTTACGACGATTGTTTTTATTAGTCATACTATTTATAGTCACACTATACCTTGCCTTCTACCTGTGGATATCTTCTGGTTGTTCCCTATTCTTTCTCCTGTGATGCCTCAACAGCCTCTCTAGCCCACTCGGTTAGCTGTGGACCCGACTCAAGAATGGCGAGGGGGACTTCATAGTACCTCTTGAGCTTGATTTTGGGCGTTGGGTTAAACATCTCTGAACCGACTGCTCTGTAACGGGGGCGGGTCCGAATACTTGTTTTAAAAAAGAGTCGACTTTCGGCAATAACAGCAAAGAAGACCTCTCCCGCATAAAGTCCATAACCACCAAACATTGCTTTGGCACGAACATTTGAAATCCCTTTCAGCTGGGCGACAACAAATTCGACGAATGGATCTACTTTTCTCTTTTTCACGGTCAGATACTTTTGTGAAGAGTCCTTATTGGACAAATAATTCAGTGTGATCTAAGGAAGTTGCAAGCCCAGACAAAAAGCCGGTACCTCTGGAACCGGCTTGGCTTTATTTTGTTTAGTTGCCCCTTGTTTATTAACGAAACATTTCAGAGATTGACTGATCGTGGTGGATCCGCTTGATCGCCTCACCTAACAACTCAGAGACATCAATTTGCTGCAACTTATCAAACCCTTCGGTCACTTGTGGGATGGTATTTGTTGTTACCACGCTGGAAATCGGCGCTGCTTGAAGTCGCTCGATCGCAGGTCCACAGAAGACACCATGTGTACAAGCGACATGAATTTCTTTGGCACCTGAATCTTTTACGAGCTGTGCCGCCCCACAAATCGACCCTGCCGTTGAAATCATATCATCAAACATGAGAGCAATTCGACCATCAATCGGGCCACCAATGAGATTCTCCTGTTGAGTCTCCATGGCGCTACTACGTCGTTTATCAACGATAGCGAGCTTTCCACCAAGACGTTTGGCATGGCCGACCGCCCGCTTAATCGAACCTTCATCTGGTGCGACGATAACGAGGTCATCATTCGTCCAGCCAAACTTCTTAAAATAGTCATTCTGCACAGAAGAGGCATACAAATGGTCGACTGGAATATCGAAAAACCCTTGAATTTGGGCCGCATGTAGGTCCATTGTCAAAACCCGATGGGCACCAGCGCGGACGATTAAATTCGCCGCCAATTTGGCAGTAATCGGGGTACGCCCTTCGTCTTTTCGGTCTTGTCGAGCGTAGCCAAAGTAAGGAATAACAGCAGTAATTCGTGAGGCACTAGCCCTTGCACAGCTGTCGATCATTATCAGCAATTCCATCAAATTGTCATTGACAGGTGGGCAAGTCGACTGAACAAGAAATACATCTCGACCCCGAACGTCTTCTTCGATTTTGCAGAAATTTTCCCCATCAGGAAAATCAATAAGCGAGATGGCCCCTAGCTCAATTCCTAAATGACGGCAAACACCACGAGCGACCTCGGGATTGGCACGGCCACTAAATAATTTAAGCTTCTGCATGAAAAATATCTGCCTGAGCGAGATAAAGGGTAGAAAAGGAAAACCGAGAAGTTCATAGAGTATTCCATTTAATCAAAAACTCAAGAAGCCCTCACTCTTTTTTCATAACAATTGTATCAATCCATCGAAATTTTCTACCCTTTTTTTTGAGTAGATCGGATAAAGAGCTCTACCTCTAAAAGATCGTTGGCTGTATTAATGCTCATCGCTTCACAAGGCTTTAGAACCGCAAGAGCCTCAACTTTTTCACCTTCTGCCAAAAGGTTACCGGGGCAGTCAGTAACATAATATTCCCCTTGTTTATTATTGTTCGTTAATTTTTTTAGAGACGAAAGTAATTTTGGTCCCTCGAAAATATAGGTACTCATGTTAACTTCGTTTATTTTTTTCTGATCGTCGGTAGCATCCTTCTCCTCGACAATTTTTGTAAACTCTCCTTTGGAATCACGTACGATTCGCCCGAGCCCACTCGGGTCATCTTTTAACAGGCTTCCCATAACACAGGCCGCCAAAGACTGATCATAATGGTTAAAGAGCGTCTGAATCGAGTCGGCTTGAAGCAAGGGGGAATCACCAGTAACCACTAAAACTGCGCCTGTGTGGTCTTGCAGCTTTTCTTCACAGGCCATCACCGCGTGCCCTGTCCCCAGTTGCTGAGTTTGCTCGACAAATTCGACCTCAGGCCAATCGGCAAAGGCTTCCCTGATCTTTTTCCCTTGATAACCAATAACGACCAAAAAACGACGGAGTCCACTCTTTCGCAATGCTGTCAGCACATACTCTAAAATTGGTCGACCAAGAACTGGACACAACACCTTGGGTAAATCGGAGTTCATTCGTGTCCCTTTTCCAGCTGCTAATACTACAGCGATGGGTAGGTCTTTGTTTCTGAAATCGATCGTTTTTTTATCGTTCATGTTCATTTATTTCTTTCAATACAGGGAGACTGGAAGCCGGCGATTTTCTTGATTCTCTTCCCTATTATACGTCAATAGGGTAAGAAACACCTTTTATCGTGAAGGAGAGACCTTAGTATATTGGCCGAAGGTGGCAAGAAATCTAGAGGTACAGTCCCTGAATCTTCCAATTATCGCCATTTTTATAGGAACAAGTCTCTTCTTGGCCATATCCTTTACGCCAAAAATTATAATCCCTTCCTCCGAAGTTTTTCCTGATTTCAAGAGGGTCTACTTGGAAACGTACCAGGTCAAAGGTACAATTTTCGCTTCGAAGCCAAAACGATTTTCCTCTTTTTTCCTCTTTTTTCGACCTTTCCCAAAATTGGTTCCTACTATGCAAGCAGCAATTGAAAAAGCAGGTGTCCTTCTCGAAGCCCATAGCTGGATTCGACAGTTCCGTGACAAGATCGTCGTTATTAAGCTCGGCGGAAGTGTCATGCAAGAAGAAATCCTAGAATCTGCCCTGCATGATATCGTTTTCATGGCGACCGTTGGCCTTCACCCAGTGATCGTGCATGGTGGTGGCCCTTCGATCAATGACGCCATGGAAGAAGCTGGTATTGTCCCCCAATTTATACAGGGTCGTCGATATACCGATGCCGATACCTTGGCTATTGTTGAAGACGTTCTTGCCGGAAGTGTCAATAATAATATCGCTGATAAAATTGAAGAGCTTGGTGGACGAGCTATGACTCTTAACTTCAAGTCAACGCCTGTTCTTATAGGTGAAAAGATATCTCTCCTTGACGAAACTGGCTCGGATATCGACCTCGGTTCAGTAGGAACCGTCTTGCACGTCGATACCTCCGTTATTGAAAACCTCTGTTATGCCGAACAAATACCGGTTATCCCTTCGATGTGTCTTAACGAACAAGGTGATAAATTCAACGTCAA
This sequence comes from Pirellulaceae bacterium, assembly GCA_028066335.1. Lineage (GTDB taxonomy): Bacteria > Planctomycetota > Planctomycetia > Pirellulales > Pirellulaceae > JALCBQ01. Next base: position 13,447 of record JALCBQ010000029.1, on the reverse strand, counting down.
CGCCGACTCGGCCGCTACGGCTGTTGCCCAGGCTCTCCGTGCTGAAAAACTTGTTTTTCTTAGTGATATTCCAGGAGTTCTCCAAGATAAAAATGATCCAGATTCGCTCATTCACACATTGACTGTTGACCAGGCAAACGACGCAATTACCGAAGGGATCATTGGAGAGGGAATGCTACCTAAAGTTGAAGCATGTCTTGAAACGATTGGAAGTGGTGTAAACAAGGTTCACATTATTGATGGCCGGGTCAAACATTCGTTACTACTGGAGATCTACACTGATGTCGGTATTGGTACTGAGATTATCTCGAATGAAACGACAAATGGCTGACTTTTTACCAATAGTTTTCTTTTTGACCGAGAACCTGTTTCCATAGAGGTCCTCTTTCACGTATTATGATGTTTCTTGCCGGTTAATTGTTGTCGGCAAAACTACTTGTCCCCGCTCAAAAGAATCCTGTGTGAATAAATACTTTTTCTCCTGAAAAATAAACGATAGCCAGAAAACCTTAATATCCTCAGTGCCTTATATGTGACAGAAAGCCCAATGAGTAAAGCAGTATCTATTGGTCCAACAAACAAATTTTCGACACAAGAAACGATCGACCTCTTTGAAAAATATGTCGTTCCAAATTATCGTCGAGAACCTGTCAATTTTGTCCGCGGTCACGGAAGCGAAATTTGGGACGACGAAGGCACCCGTTACCTCGACTTTTTCCCAGGCTGGGGATGCAACCTCCTTGGTCACTGCCCTCCCAAAGTCGTTCAAGCGGTCCAACAACAAGTCGCTCAACTCATTCACGTGCCAAACAACTGGCTTATTGATCTCCAGGGATATTGGGCAAAGCTTCTGAGCGATCGCAGTTTTGGCGGGCAAGCTTTTTTCTGTAATTCTGGGGCAGAGGCAAACGAAGCAGCTATTAAACTGGCACGTCTACATCACCAAGGGAAACGTTACAAGATCATTACCTTTTTGGGTGGTTTCCATGGCCGAACACTCGGCGCACTCACAGCAACTGCTCAACCTCAATACCACGAGAATCTTGGCCCTCTTGTTGCTGGCTTTCGTTATGCTCCCCTGAATGACCTTCAGACGACCGAAGAGCTCATTGACGATGAAACGTCTGCAATTATGGTGGAACCGATCCAAGGAGAAGGAGGTGTCCACCTTCCTAAAGAAGGATTTCTTCAAGGGCTACGAGAGCTCGCTAATCGACATGACCTTCTTCTTATTTTTGACGAAGTTCAGACAGGTTGTGGTCGTCTAGGGGAATGGTTTGGATACCAACATTTTGGTGTCGAACCTGACGTGATCACTTTAGCAAAGTCCCTTTGCGGTGGTATTGTCGGTGGAGCGATGTTAGCAAAATCAGAGATTGCTAAAAGCCTCATTCCGGGAATGCACGCGACAACCTTTGGAGGTAACCCTGTCGCTGCGGCGGCCGGAATTGCAACGATTCAAACCATTGAGGAAGAAAATCTTCTTGCAAGGGGACGGCAAATTAGTCAACGCCTTGAACAAAAATTGACCGACCTTGCCAGTCGCCTGCCGATTATTGAAGAGGTCCGCATCGCTGGCCTTATGGTTGGGATACAACTCGCAACCTCTCAGCACACTCTTGTTGCTCAATGCCAACAAGCTGGCCTCCTTATTAACTGTACTCAAGGAAATATCTTGCGTTTACTACCAGCATTGAACCTCACCGACGAACAATGCGATGAAGGTCTAAATATTTTAGAACAAGTTCTCATTAAGGCTCAAGAGGCAACGACTTCTGTGTAACGTCCACGTAGGACCTCATTTATAGCCCTCCAAATACCTGATTGATTGAAGCACGTCATGCGACACCTCCTTACCCTGGCTGACCTCGACACCGATGAAATCAAAGAAATCCTTACGATCTCTAGTGATATAAAAAAGCAACATACTGAAGGTGTACGGCCTGATCTCCTAAAAAATCGTTCTCTTGCCCTTCTTTTTGAAAAACCATCTCTTCGAACCCGAGTCAGCTTTGAAACTGCAATAGGTCAGCTCGGAGGTCAATCACTTTATCTTGGCAACGATGTCGGCTGGGGACATCGTGAACCGATCGCTGATTTTTCCTCAGTATTAAGCCAATATGCCGATTTTGTCGTTTGTCGAACCTTTGGCCACGAAAAGATTGAAGAATTAGCTCGGTATGCAACCTGCCCTGTCATTAACGGTTTGACAAACCAATTCCACCCATGCCAAACATTGGCCGACCTTCTGACGATTCAGGAACATTTCGAAACCCTTTCGGGCCTCAAAGTCGCCTATCTCGGTGCTGTAGGAAACGTCGCCCGATCACTCGCCATAGGGTGCCGAAAAATGGGAATCTCTTTTGCTTTAGCAACTCCAGAAGAATATGCGATCGAACCCGACCTTTTAGAACAACTTAAAGCCTTCCCTGCCAACGGAGAGCTTTTCACAACTGACAACCCATCCCAAGCAATTGAAGGGGCCAACATCGTCTACGCCGACGTTTGGACAAGCATGGGCCAGGAAGAAGAAAGTGTCATTCGACGAAAAGCTTTGGCCCCATTTCAAATCAATGCTTCCCTAATGGAACGTGCCGACCCTAAGGCGATTTTTCTACATTGCCTGCCAGCTCACCGTGGGGAAGAAGTCACATCCGACATTATTGATGGGCCGCAGAGTCTTATTATTAAACAAGCTGCTAACCGTATGCACGCTCAAAAAGGGATACTCACTTGGCTCGACCGAGCTAATCATTCTTCCTGAGTTTTGACAAAGAATCTGTCTCTAATGCTGTTTTCTCATACTATCTTAAAGTTCTCTGAAAGCATTTGCTGCTATGCCCAATACCGACCGACCTTTTGACAAGCTTCGCCCAATTAAAATCAAACGAAACTATACGAAGACACCAGCTGGCAGCATTCTCATTCAATCAGGGAAAACAACCGTTCTTTGTACAGCAAGTATCGATCCTAAAGTCCCTGACTGGTTAGCAGGTTCAGGAAAAGGATGGATCACTGCTGAATATAATATGCTCCCCGGCAGTACCAGCCCCCGTAAGCGGAGAGATCGTAATAAGGTAGATGGTCGCACGACTGAAATTCAGCGTCTTATTGGACGAAGCCTTCGTGCCGTTGCTAACCTCAACGCACTTGGAGAACGGCTCATCACGATCGACTGTGATGTCTTGCAAGCCGATGGTGGAACCCGAACAGCGAGCATTACAGGTGGCTTTATAGCACTTGTCGACGCCATTGCCACTATTCGCAAAGCACTCCCCAGCCCTCTCGTTTATCCCTTACGTGATAGCTTAGCCGCTATTAGTGTCGGCCTTATTCAAGGAAAAGGGTACCTCGACCTAGATTATGAACTTGATTCAGCCGCTGACGTCGATATGAATTTTGTCATGACAGGCAGTGGTCGCTTTATCGAAATTCAAGGCACAGGCGAAGAGGCAACTTTTACCGAGAGGCAATTTTCGTCCTTAATGAAGCTCGCCAAAAAGGGGATTTCTGAATTGACAGCCTTGCAACAACAGTCGCTCAAAGGTAACTGGCCATTCGAAAAAAAATAGGTTTTCCCACTCCTTCCCGAAACTGCCCTTGACGACCTAAAGACTGATTTGCTATTTAAAGCCACTTACAAAGAGGGCAAACCCGTCTTATCGTCTCTATAAAGTGTAGGGCTTGAACAAAGTGGCCAAAATAAATCGATTTTTTTTCTTGTCGTTTCTATTTTTTCTCTCTCTTCCATCGGCGGTAGAGGGGCAGAATCTTCATTTTATACAACAGCCCGGACAAGGGGCAATCACACCGATCCAAGGGGCTCCCCAAACTCTCCCTCCTAGCGTTTTTGGACAATTCGACCCCTATTCTACGCAGCCTCTTCAACCCGGCACTCCAATACTTGGTCAGCCAAATTTTGGTCAGCCCTTTACACAACCAACTGTCCAGGGAGGGTACCCTCAAGGGTATGGCGGAGTCTACCCACAAACCTATGGTGGTGTTGCTCCCTATCCTGGGCAAACCCCAACTTCTGTCTATCCTAATGGGATCCAAACCCCCGTCTGGAATCCTAATATGCAGTGGGGTCAACCTATGCCCGGCCCTTATATGAAGCTCTTCCAAGGGGTCCGTCTCGACTATACCTTTATGTCGGGAAGCAACTCGAAACGAGAGCTCGATATTAATGATGTTCAGCTGGAAGCTTCTCTTCTTATCCCAAACTTTATGTGGACGAATACCCCAATTTTAGTGAATCCAGGTTTTGGTTGGCATTTTTGGTCAGGCCCAGGCCCAACTTTTGCCGCCGATCTACCTAGTAAAGGTTACGATGCCTACGTCGATTTTGGTTGGCGCCCTCAGCTAACCCCCCGCTTACGTGCGGAAATGGGCTTTCGTACTGGCCTCTTTACCGATTTCCAAACCGTCAGTAGCGACAGCCTTCGAATTCAAGGAACTGGAGTCGCCGCAATCCAGGCAACTCCCAACGTGACCATCAAAACGGGTATCGCTTATATCGATCGTGCTCGTATAAAAATGCTTCCTGTCGCTGGTGTCGTTTGGAAGCCAACCCAATCCTTTGAACTCGACGCCGTTTTCCCACGACCGAAAATGTCACAATACCTTACCACTGTCGGTAATCGAGAGGCATGGTGGTATCTCATGGGAGAATATAGTGGTGGTAGCTGGTCGGTCGAACGGGCCGGCGGCCTCAAAGATCGGTTTGACTACAACGATATTCGGGTTGCCTTAGGTATAGAGTGGGGACCAACCAACTTCAAACAACATCCAACGAGCCGTGGCATGAAAGGATTCTTTGAAGTGGGCTACGTCTTTGACCGCGAGCTTATCTTTGTTGTCCGCCCACAAGACAACCTAAAACTTCGAGATACATGGATGCTTAGCGCTGGCTTTTCATACTAGCTCTATTCCTTTATGAGGTCTTTTCTTTTTGTAAGTCCTTTTGATTACAGATCTTCGATGAATCTAAACACGACCAACATCTCGATTACCACACAATTATTAACAAGCTGGCCCCCCTTCTTGGGAATACTTTTGGTTGTCCTCTTTGCATCTTTGGAGTTAACATTCCAAACTGCTAGAGCCGATGGACCTTCTTGGAATGGTTCCTATGTCAATAATTCGGTACCCTCTAAACGTCCCTCTTTTTTACCAGAAAATCCTTATACCCCAAGTCAGCTCCCACCACCTGCCTGGTCTCCAGCACAAGAAAACATCCTTGGAAAACAACCGCTTGCTCAACAGCGGATTAGTCAACTAAGTGGCCCAACCTTCTCTGCGTATCCCCCCAAAAGTCAATTTGCCCCTGTTCAATACTTGGCCAACCCCGACGAGCGACTCTTATTCGCTCCAGCGACGAATGTACCCTACACATATCCCTCTCAAAACGGCAACCAAGGATCTCCAGCGACCTTTTTTGAGACAAGCGAGGGAACAGTTTTGCCAATGACTGAAAACCTCCCGAGCCATCTTAATGAACATCTCCCCTTCACGGTTATTTCAGAAGAAGATCTCAACAAAAATCCGCAACTTCTTGAGCAACTCCTTGCAGAGCAAAACAGGTTTCAATGGGGACCACCTGCCCTAAGTAAATACAAAGATGGTTTTTTCCAAAAGCTTCGTTTTTCGGGAAGTTGGCTCGACCGCTCGGGCAATGGCGCCCTTGATATAACCGAAGCTGAAATCGCCTTGACTGTCGCTATTCCGGCACCGACAACCTCAATGCCACTGATGGTTACCCCCCGTTTCGGGACAAAGTTCCTCAATGGTCCAGCGAGCCCTCATCTTCCTTCGCGAGTTTACGATGCGGCTCTTGCGTTGACTTGGCAATGGCAAGCAACTGAACAATGGGGAGTGCAGATCAATGTCACCCCTGGTCTATTTAGTGATTTTGAAAATGTCACAAGCGATGCTTTTCAACTAACAGGCCATGGAGCCGTTGCCTACGAATGGGTCCCTCAGCGATGGACGGCCATTTTTGGTGCCGCGTATAGAAATACTGGTAGCTACTCTATCATTCCTCTTGCCGGCCTCATTTATAAACCGAATGATGATTGGGAAATTAACCTTGTCGTTCCTCAGGTCGGCCTTTCTCACCGTTTTGGCCATGGCCAGGCGTTCGAAGACTGGCTTTTTATCAATACTGACATTGGTGGTGGTACCTATCAGATTGAACAGCTCCCGGGGACTTTTGATACAATTGAAATGACGGATTTACGGATTGCTGGCGGTTGGCAAAGAAAGCTTGACGGTGGTGCTGGTTGGAAATGGGAAGCTGGTTACTCATTCAACAGCAGCATTGAATTCCGGTCTGGTCTACCAGAATTCGATCCCGGTGATGCCTATTTTCTTAGAGGTACGATCGATTTCTAATACCTGTTTCTGCCTCATTGTTATTTCAAAAAAAGAGGCCTCCGTATGAAGGCCTCTTACACCATGATGTCTCTTTTGGGTAGCAATTCTTAAACTTAAACGGCAGCACTATGGTTTGCAATCGCCCGCTCAACGGCAGTTCCCATATCAGCAGGGCTCTGGGCGACCTCAATTCCGGCTGCTTCGAGTGCAGCAATTTTTTCATCAGCTGTCCCTTTTCCTCCTGAAATAATTGCACCGGCGTGGCCCATGCGTTTTCCGGGAGGAGCTGTTCGTCCAGCGATAAAGGCAGCAACTGGTTTGGTCACATGTTCCTTAACAAACTCTGCTGCTTCTTCTTCGGCGGTACCGCCGATCTCACCCATCATAAGAATCGCTTCGGTTTCGGGATCCTGTTCAAACCTTCCGAGAAGATCAATAAACGAGGTGCCGACGATTGGGTCTCCACCAATACCGACACAAGTCGATTGACCAAGACCAAGGTTGGTCAACTGCCAAACCGCTTCGTAGGTAAGAGTCCCTGATCGGCTAATGCAGCCGACTTTTCCCTTTTTGTGGATGTAACCAGGCATAATCCCGATTTTACATTCTTCAGGTGTAATAATACCAGGACAGTTCGGCCCAATAAGCACACTACCACTTTCACGAACTTTTTCATAGACACGAACCATGTCCATAACAGGAACGCCCTCGGTAATAGCAACGATCGTCGGAATTCCGGCATCAACTGCTTCTAAGATGGCATCGGCGGTAAAGGGTGGTGGAACAAAAATCATCGTGGCATTAGCCCCATGTTGCTCAACCGTTTCTGAGACAGTATCGTAAACTGGTACACTATCGAACTGTTGGCCACCCTTACCAGGGGTCACTCCTGCAACGACATTGGTGCCGTATTCGATACATCCTTTGGTATGAAAAGCGCCCGATTTGCCAGTGATTCCTTGGCAAATTAATCGGGTCTCTTTATTAACTAGAATACTCATGGGATTGAGCCCTTATTTATTTTAAAAGGTAATATGTAAGAAAGTTAAAAGGGGAAATCTGGATCTCAGAGGCCAAAAGTCGCTATAAGCCTCAAAAGTTAGACAGTAAGAGCGCCAGCTGCCTCAACAACTTTTTTCGCCGCATTGGTGAGCCCTTCAGCCGAGATAATATCGACTTTGCTCTCTGACAGTAGTTTACGCCCTTCTTCGACTTCGGTCCCTTCGAGTCGAACGACCAATGGGATGTTAAAACCGACTTTTTCGTAAGCTTCTAAAATCGCATTTGCAATGGTGGTGCATTGCATAATACCACCAAAGATGTTCACCAAAACGGCTTTGACATTTTTATCTTCAAGAATAATATTAAACGCTTCAGTCACTTGATCGACATTCGCACCACCACCGACATCAAGAAAATTTGCCGGCTCTCCACCATGCAGTTTAATAATATCCATTGTACTCATCGCCAAGCCAGCACCGTTGACCAGACACCCAATGTTGCCATCAAGGTTTACAAAGCTTAACCCTGCCTCATTGGCTTTGATTTCTGAGGGGTCTTCTTCAGAAAGGTCTCGGTATTCAACGAGTTCCGGGTGTCGGTACATCGCGTTTTCGTCGAAGCTCATTTTGGCATCAAGGGCGATCACTTGTCCATCTTTGGTGAGGACCAAAGGGTTAATCTCAGCGATGGCACAATCTTTTTCGACAAAGACTTTGGAAAGAGTCTTCATAAACTTGTCCATACTTCGGACTGCAGGACCTTCAATACCGAGCTTTTTGCAGAAGGTTCGAACTTGAAAGCTTTCAATGCCGACAGATGGATCGAAATGTTCCTTAAAGATTTTTTCAGGCGTTTCAGCGGCGACCTTTTCAATTTCGACCCCACCTTCGTTCGAGGCCATCATTACAGGTCTTTTATCGTCACCACGGTCCATGACAATCCCGAGATAAAGCTCTCGATCTATGTCGCAGCCGGCTTCGACAAAAACTTGGTTCACCACTTTGCCTTCAGGGCCTGTTTGGATAGTAACTAGGGTATTTCCCAACATTGCTTCCGCAGCGGCAACGACTTCTTCGCGACTCCGTACCAGCTGAACACCATGCTGGCTGGGATTCTCTTTAAAAGTCCCTTTCCCACGGCCTCCGGCGTGGATCTGTGCTTTGATGACAGCAACTTCTCCACCAAGCTTATCGTAGGCTTGACCGGCCTCTTGAGCGGTTTTGGCAACAAACCCTTCCAAGACGGCAACGCCAGCTTGACGAAAGAGTTCTTTGGCCTGAAATTCGTGAATTTTCATGAGCCTTGTTTTCTTGTTACAGAGGTTGAAAATATAATAATTTCTAAACTGACTAAAAATGAAATATGTCCATTCCATCGGTTTGACCAAAGGTTCTATGCCTTTTAAGCATTCCCTCCCCGTCGAAATGGAGTACTTGGCAAAATTATAGTGTTTTGCGTTGTCTATGGTCAATAAGGGCACTCTTTCTAAAACTGGAACTACTCTTAAAAAAAGGTTCTAACGACAAAAGCCCCATTTAGAAGACGAGCCTTCGTCTTCTAAATGGGGCTTATTCTATTGTGCAGGAGGCAGAATCGGGGTACTGAATGTTAACTTTTATTAGAAATTACTCAGAAACCAGAACTTTGTTCAAAAGTCCCACCTCGCTGTTGATCCACTTTTTCTATGGCCTCAAGTCCTAGCTTTTTCATCTTTTTGTACAGCGTGGTACGATTTATCCCTAGTGCTTCTGCCGTTTCATTCCGGTTCCATTGGTGCCGACGAAGAGTCTCTAGAATAATCTGCCTTTCGGGCCCCTCAAGAGCATCTTTGAGCGTTTTAACTTCACCCGATGCCGAAGGAGTAGCTACAGTTGTTGTGGCCCCCAACGTAATTTGGCTAGGTAGGTTCTCAAGGGTAATAACCTCACTCTTTCCAAGCAACACAGCCCGTTCGATAACGTTTTGCATTTCTCGAACATTCCCCGGCCATCGGTAGTTCTGAAGAGCATTCAACGCTTCTTGGGTAAAACCTTGAACACCTCTTCCTGTCTCTTGAGATACTTTTTCGAGAAAATGTTGTGCCAAAGCAGGAATATCTGAGAGACGTTCCCGAACCGAAGGTAGTTTGATGTTAATGACATCAATTCGATAGTAGAGATCTTGTCGAAAAGTCCCTTCGGCAACTCGTTTTTGAAGGTCTTCATTCGTCGCCAAAATAACACGAGCGTCGACTTTATGGGTCTTGGATCCACCGACCGCTTCAAATTCCATCTCCTGAAGGACACGCAATAAGCGAACTTGAAAGCTTGGAGAGGCTGTTCCTATTTCGTCGAGAAAAATTGTTCCGCCATCGGCTTGTAAAAACTTCCCCTGTTTGTCGCTTGTCGCACCAGTAAAGGCACCAGCAACATGTCCAAAGAGCTCACTTTCGAGGAGATTTTCTGGAAGCGAACCACATGCAACTTCAACAAAAGCCTTGTTCCGTCGGCTACTTTGTCTATGGATCGCTCGGGCAATCATCGATTTTCCGGTACCACTTTCCCCGGTGACCAAAACGGTCGCCCGTGTATCGGCAATCGAATCAACCATGTCGTAGACCTTCTTCATTTGGTGGTCATTACCGACTACATTTTCCATACCGAAGCGGATATCGAGCTGAGCCTTGAGCTGTTTGTTTTCTTCGATAACCTCTCGTTGTGAAAGGGCCCGATTCATCGACATTAAAAGCTCTTGATCGATTAGTGGCTTGGTAAGAAGATCAAAGGCACCTGCCCGAATTGCTTCCACGCCTGTTTCGATTGTTCCATAACCTGTCATTAACAGGACAATCGTATTCGGTTTGTTCTCACGGCAAAAACGGAGAACCTCAAAACCATCACCGTCAGCAAGTCGTATGTCAATAAGAGCAAGGTCATAATTGTGTAAACCAATGAGCTCGATCGCTCGGGAAACCCCCGAAGCTTCTTCGACTTCATAACCTTGTTCGCGCAGCCAGGGCGCCATCGACTCAAGGATTGTCGGATCGTCATCGACCAATAGTATCCGTGTTTTAGTTAAGTGATTGTCCATGGGGGCTTTTGTAACTTTTCAAATATCGTTAAATGTATAGCAAAGTCGTTTGGGTAGGTCGCTGCGACAGGACTCTCTGGGAAAAACCCAACGCCATGCCTCCCTTATCTGCCTCTTTTTAGGCAAATCCCTTTTTTGCTTTTACCTTATTGGTTTCCTACAGCCTCAGCGTTTACATCGCCACCGCAGGAAACGTTGCTTAGAACTCTAGGTTACGCTTTTTACACAAACTCTAGTAAATAAGGGAAAAATTGATAATTCCTGCTATTTTGCCTATCGCTAAGGAACGATCTTCCCTTCTGGACAAATAAATGGCATGTGATGAATCGAATGAGGAAGAGACTCGTGCTAAAATCCATATACCCTATGCGATTTAGGGCTTTTCGGAAAATAGCTTGTCAAGGTATCGAAAAGAGAGGGGAAACAGAAAGCGTAGATATTTTTATTACAAAAGTAGCACCCTGAAAATAAGGGATTCCTCCCAAGACAGCCGATCGGTTACCTACTGAAAAACTTACGCATAAACCTCTTTAATTTATTACTAGATAACAAGTTACGGCTTTCTTTAAAATCGAAAACATTGCCCCCTTTTGGACTGGTGCTCTACCAGATAATAGTTACGATAGTAGAAAGTGAAGTAGACAAGGGCATGTTTTTTTCAAAACCCAACTTGTCTTATTAAAAATGTTATTGAGGGGTTGCTTTACAAAATCGTATCTGTAGCCACTTAGTCCTCTTGATAACATGCTCTCTTGAGTCCTGCCTCCCAACTTTTCTTTACCCAGCGCTACAGATACTCACAATCAGGAGATACTGGAAATGAGCACCAAAGTTGTCGTCGTCGACGATCATGAGGTCGTCCGCGCTGGCTTGGAAGCCATTTTTGAGAATTCGGACATTACAATCGTTGCAGGTGTTGCAAGCGGTAGTGATGCACTCAAAGCGGTACGTAAACACAAACCGGACCTCATCATTATGGATGTCCGCATGGCAGTAGAAGATGGCATTGAGAGTCTTGAGAAAGTCAAGAAGAAGTACCCAAACATTAAGGTCGTTATGCTTTCAGCCTACGACAACCCAACCTACATCGCACGATGTTTGGCCTTGGGCGCTTCGGACTATATCCTTAAGGGAAACCCCAGACGTGATATCGTCAACGCAGTCAAACGAGTTGCCAAAGGAAACGAACCGAAAGAAGGTAGTTTGATCTACTCGGTCAAATCATCTCTTGGACGCCGTGTTGCACCTCGTAGTGAAGAGATGCCACTAACGAATCGAGAATACCAAGTCATTAGCCATATCGCCTTAGGACTTAGTAATCGTGAAATTGCTCATTCACTCGAAATTAGTGTTGAAACGGTCAAGGAACATGTTCAAAACATTCTTCGTAAACTACGTCTCAATGATCGTACCCAAGCTGCTGTTTGGGCCGTCCGTCGAGGTATTGTCTAACAATTGTTTACGAAACTTTATGTTTAGAAAAGCTCTTTGAAATTGATGAAAAGGCTCTACAAAATTAGCACCCTAGGTTTCTACTAGGGTGCTTTTTTATAACCGCCCTATTTTCCGGATTGATCTCGTTAACAAAACTCTTTCTCCCATTTCTTCGTACCTTGAGAAAGGCCTCGAAACGTTAATGTTTTGTCCCAAATTTAGGTGTGACGCTTATGCCCCCTTTAGGGTGAAGAATTCCTAAACGACCTTTCTCGTTTTAAAAAGTGGGGTAAAGATCCCGTTGTTTTTTGTCCCTTGCTAAAATACGATAAGTTCTTTACCCTTCTTGTCTTTTCCACTTTCGTTCGAGAAAAACCACATCTTATGCAAAAAAAGTGCCTTATCACTGGAGGAGCCGGCTTTATCGGATCCCACCTTACCGAAGCCCTACTCGCCCAAAATCACCTTGTAACAGTCGTTGATGATCAGTCGACTGGCAACGCCAAAAACCTCAGCCTTGTCGCTAACCATCCTAATTTAACCTATATCGAAGGGACGATTTCAGACACTGCCCTCATTCGTACCCTCGTCAAGGAGACCGACGAAGTCTACCACCTTGCGGCTGCCGTTGGGGTCGCACTGATTGCCAAAGAGCCTCTTCAAACGATCGAACGAAACATTGGGCCAACTCAGTTTCTACTTGATACTCTCTGTGAAGAACACACTGCCGGCAGGGACGTAAAAATCTTCTTGGCAAGTACGAGTGAAGTCTATGGCAAAAATCCAAAAGAGTGCTGGAATGAAGAGGATGACCTCGTTTTTGGACCGACAACTCGGGCACGGTGGTCGTATGGGGCCAGCAAGGCAATTGATGAGTTTCTCGCCCTAGCGTGCTGGCGACAACAAAAACTTCCTGTTGTAATCGCCCGTTTTTTCAACGTCGTAGGCCCCCGGCAATCAGGGGCCTATGGGATGGTCCTACCTCGATTCGTTCAAGCCGCAATGGCGGGAAAAGCACCCGTAATACACGATGATGGGAAACAAACCCGGTGCTTTGCCCATGTCGACGATGTCGTCAAAGCGATTATTAATCTCATGAATACCCCTGAGGCGGTCGGAGAAGTCATTAACCTTGGTAGCGACCAGCCAGTTTCTATTTTGGAACTGGCAAATAGTGTTATTCGTAAAATCAATCCAGAACTGAATTTAGAGTTTTGTTCCTACAGCCAGGCCTACGACAAAGATTTCGAAGATATCCGTCACCGTGTCCCTAATCTTGAGAAAATTTCTCGCCTTATCGACTACCGGCCGACCCATGATCTCGACTCAATAGTTGATTCAGTGATCGAATACCACAAAGAAAATACACCCTCCAGGGGTTCCTCCTTGCCCTAAAATAGCTGGAAAAATTGTGAAAAACAGATCAATTTCTGGCGAAAACAGCCCTCTTTTTGCCCAAAGATCGTCTCTTTTTCTGATATCTTGCCAGCAAACGGACGATTTCTAGCGAGACCTTTTTACCACGTAGCGATTTAGGCAATTTGTAAGGTAGAGGTCATCGCCATGA
>JALCBQ010000028.1 GCA_028066335.1 Pirellulaceae bacterium | reverse complement strand
ATATACGACCCCATGGACTGAGGGTCTTGGAAATAAGGCGGTTCTTCATTCGTAAAAGCGACAAAGCGGAGGGTCTTTTTCGGGAACTTGGAATGGAATATCTCAGAAAGACTCAATAAAAGGGCGATCCCTGTACCGTTATCATTAGCCCCCGGAGTCCCTTCTGCCGTATCGTAATGGGCACCAATAATTATAATTTCATCGGCTTTGCCCGTCCCGAGAACCTCGACCTCGATATTAAAAACCTCTTTGTCACCAACTTTATACGTCTGCCGCTTGGGAGTGTAGCCATACTTCTTAAACTCGCTCTCAATATACTGACCTGCCTGAATAAGCTGTGGATACTTAGCTAAATTTCTCTCACCAATATCGGTCGCTAAGGTCGTTACATGTTTCTTCACATTAGGTTCACGGTGCTGCAATGAGGTCGTCAGCGGTAAAATACGCCCACCGTAGTTATCTCCAGGCATATTGATCATAAGATTCCAGCAATAAAGTCCGATGCCAAGGCCGACAATCAAAAAGATACCCAGGCCATAGATCGTTTTGTCCAGATGTCGGCGGCGCTTGGGCGATCCATTATCTGCCCTAGAACCTTCTGATCGCTTTTGACTTTCACCCATTTTTTCTTAATCCCGAAAAAGGCAGGTCATACTCTCTTTTTAAATACAATTTAACCAAACAAAAAGAATCCTCAACCACTTTCTACCAATAGCACCAATTTGCTCTCACGGTAAGACCAGAAAAAAGGCAGGCCCACCTATGTGGCCTGCCTTTAGAACTCACTTTAGAAATCTACCTACAGAGAATAGCCTTTAGAGATAACTATCTCTAGAGAGCGGCAACGACAAGGTCGCCGACCTCGGTCGTTCCATAGCCCATTTTCCCCGCTGCCTGACTTTTCATGTTTGTGCCAGTGACCTTTTCAATTGCCTGCATCACTCGCTTGCCCGCAGTTTCATAACCACTTTGTTCGAGCAACATCCCCATAGCACCGATCGCAGCAATCGGGTTAATAACATTTTGACCGGTATATTTTGGGGCCGACCCACCCATCGGTTCATACATACTTACACCACCGGCATCAGGGTTAATGTTCCCTCCTGCCGCAACGCCCATGCCACCTTGGATCATGGCACCTAAATCAGTGATTATATCACCGAACATATTCGTCGTTACAATGACATCGTAGTATTCAGGGTTTTTAACCATCCACATACAACAGGCATCGACATGATTATAATCGGCTTCGACATCGGGGTACTCTTTCGCAACTTCTTGAAAGGTCCTGTCCCATAGGTCGTGTCCGAAGGTCAATACATTTTTTTTAGCGACAAGGGTAAGTCGTTTCCCCTTGGGATTATTTCTCTTCCGGGTATACTCAAACGCCCATCGGATAATTCGTTCACACCCTTTTCGAGAGAATATCGCCGTTTGAGTAGCGACCTCATCTGGTGTCCCTTTTTTCATTGTCCCACCGATACCACAATAAAGGTCCTCGGTATTTTCCCGCACAACGACAAAGTCAATATCTTCTGGCCCCTTACCTGCCAGAGGAGTCTCTACACCAGGATAAAGTTTGACGGGCCGAAGATTAACATACTGATCTAATTCAAATCGCAAGGTCAGTAAAAGCCCTTTTTCAATTAGGCCAGGCTGAATATCAGGATGGCCAACAGCACCAAGAAAGATCGCATCGAAAGTCTTAAGGCGATCAATCGCATCTTCGGGCATAATTTTACCCGTTTCTAAATAGTACTGGCTACCGTAATTGAGGTCGGTCGTTTTATAAGAAAAGCCTTCAAGGTTTGAAACCACTTCCAGAACCTTAATCGCTTCTGCTGTTACCTCAGGACCTGTACCATCACCACCAATAACTGCTAAATTCAAGTCACCTTTACTCACTATCTTTACCTTCGATCTTCTTTTGAAGAAAATAACATCAGCCAGAAATATTCAGTACAAGGAAGCCCATTCTACCCCGCTCTACTTATCTTCGAAAGTAGGCCTCCCCGGCAAGTTTCTACCTCCCATCCCAGATAAATCAGACTTTAGGCTATAAGCCTTTCTAAAAATAGCGTCGTGGCGGTCCATTATTTTTACCTGAACCAGGGCCTTTTTTCAGTTTTTCAACGAGCTTGTCAAAGGGCCCGATTGAGAAAAGCTTGGGGGGTGAAACCTTGTCCTGTTGCCAGTGAAACGAAAGAACTTTAAAGCCCTCCTCTTTCTCGAATAGTTCACAGCTTGATGGAAGCTCCTCACTTTCCTTTTTGAGGTTCTCGGAAGAGACAAGACCCTCCTTTTGATCGCCACCACTATGATCGCTTAGATCACAAGCCTTTTTTTCGTTAATATACTCTTCTAAGGTAGACCATCCTCTCAGCGGATCAGCCCAAAAGTCAGCATGACACTGGCTGCAAAGATCGTACTCTTTGGAAAATGAATCCTCGAATGGCTCTCTCTCTATTTCATCATTGAGTTCATCCTCAAGCCAAGGGTCATTTTTGCTGGTAAGGCTCTCTTCGAGGCCCGGAGTATCTAGTACCGCTTCGCTACGTATATTTAGCCGAAACCGAAGCTCGTTTCCCGGGGCTATCGTTTTGTGACAACAGTCACAAAGATATTGCTTCATAGCTTTGATTCCTTCTCTCTTACAGGTGTGGATCTCTTTGGTTAACTACCGAACTATGCCCTCTCACTTAACTCTCTTAATGTTTTTCCTTAAAAAACACCTCAATTTGACTCCCGGACATTCCGGTCCTCTTATCTGATCCAAAAGGGCAAAATAGCCGTTACTTTGCAGCTTGGGAAACATACAGGGACACCTCCAACTTTCGTTCTTTTTTATGATCGCTTTCGGTAAAACTCTATTGAAACCCTAACCTCGACCCTTGAGATTTTATTTCTCTATGAACATCTGGTCTTCTCCAGAAACTGAAAACTTTCTCCTTTTGACTTTTGGAGGTGAACATCCTACTATATAAGAGGTCTTCTCTAGTGATACTCATAAACAAGACTGTTTTTGGCGACCTGACCAAAGACGACTTTAATTATCCAAAACAGTATTCCAGTCAACGCCAGTAACCGAAGACCAAAAGCTTTTAGCCCTAAGCTAGGGGCTACTTTCTGGCAATTGAAATTTGTCCTTGGCAAAATGCCAAAAAATACCGTATATTTAACATTCCTAATGTTTATGCAACAAAGATATTCAAAATAGAGCATAAGCTGCCCGTCTGACTACTCAACAGGTGTTTTTCTCTTGTGGTGAATAGTCCGGAACTTGGCCGTTGCCTACACAAATTCTTCAATCTGCAAAATACCCTCTGCGACAAATGGCTTCTACCACCAGTTCTCTAATGAGAACAGGACTGTTTAGTGACGGCTCGCATCGCTAGAGATAAAACAATCCGTTCCAGATGTTTAAAAGGGGGCTCCCCGCCCCCTTCCTGCTCTCTTCTTTATTCCTGTGTAAAGGGTGACAGGCTCTGTTTCTGCTACCAGCTGAATCCCCTCTTTCTCAACGTGGAGAGAAGGGGCTCGGGGTGGTTGTTTTCTTGTTTCAATATTTGTAGGTTTTTTTGATAAACGGGAGTCCGATCCATGTCGGAAAGTGACAGGCAAACGACACTTGCAATGAAAGTACTTGTCCTTAATCGGTCGTATATGGCGGTTCATATCGCTTCAGCAAAACGGGCGTTTAACCTTCTATGGCTAGAGCGTGCCGAAGTTATTGATTTTGAAGATGGCCAATATGCCAACTACGACCTGGAATCGTGGCTTGAACTTAGCGAGCTACGTAGTTATGAAAAATCTCCCCACGATGACTGGATTCGTATTACCGGCGGTTCTTTGCAAATACCACGAATTATCCGACTCCATGATTTTAACAAAACCCCGGCAAGGGCGGTCCGTTTTAGCCGAAGAAACCTCTTAGCGCGTGATAGCTACGTCTGTCAATACTGTGCAAAGCGGTTTTCACCGAGCCTGCTCACTATGGATCACGTGATTCCAAGAAGTCAGGGGGGGGTGACGACATGGGAGAATATCGTCTCGGCCTGTGTGAAGTGCAATACCCGAAAAGGATGCCGAACACCTAAAGAGGCAGGTATGAAACTACTCAAAGAACCGGTGCGACCTAAAAGCAGCCCCATTGTTGCCGCGCAGCTCCAAAGCCCAAAATATACGAGCTGGAGAGCCTTTATCCGGACTTCTCGCAAGGCGGGGGTCTCTCGCTATTAGGATACTGGAGCCCAAGGAAAAAAGCAAAAAAGAGCCAGCAACAAGCTGGCTCTTTTTTTGTCTACCTCTTTTCTCCCAGCCGCTATAATGAAAAACTTCTGCATATACAATAACATACAACACCTCTAGAATTGGCCACAATAATACGATGGAAAACGATCTTCACTTGCTCTATAGAGAGGGCCCCTGTTTTGCCATTTGGAAGCCCGGTGGTATATTGACCCAAGCCCCCCCCGGAATCGATAGTGTCGAGCTACGAGTCAAGCGATTTATCAAACGCCAGGAAAACAAAGAAGGGAGAGTCTATCTTGGGGTCCCACATCGACTTGACCGACCAGCTTCGGGCGTTTTGGTCCTGGCGAGGCATGTTCGAGCGACCAAGAAAATTTCGGAGCAGTTCCAGCATCGAACGGTGAAAAAAAAATACTGGGCTCTTCTCGAAGGTGAAGTTCAAGACGACAACGGAACCTGGCAAGACTTTATGAGAAAGGTCCCCGGCCAACCACTCTCCGAGATCGTTTCCCCTCTCGAAAACAAAGCCAAAACGGCTATTTTGCACTTTAGAAAGTTACTCGTCTCAACCGTAGAACACAACGGCCAAAAACACAAAGTTACATGGGTTGAAATAGAGCTTGAAACAGGACGGACCCACCAAATACGGCTTCAAACCTCTTCACGTGGCCATCCGATTTTGGGCGACACCCTCTATAAAGCAACTCTACCCTTTGGACCTCAGTATGACGATCTCCGCAAACGATCAATCGCTCTTCATGCACGTTCTCTTAAACTCGACCATCCAATGACCCGTTTGCCGATCGAGTTTACCGCCCCACTACCAGCTTGCTGGAATATTTTGCCTGAAATCGCTGCTTGCTCTGATCTCTCTTTGGCCAATTTTGAAAAAATTGCTTAATTTTTTTGCCTCTATCACTTAAATAACCTAATCTTTACCCTGAGGGTCTCCATTTTTTTGCCCATATACCGGCTAGTGTGGCCCTCCCCTCATGCTTGTTTACTACCTTTTCAATGAACAGGTTCCACCATGAAAATTATCTTAGTCGCTCTGTTAACCTTTGTACTGCTACCTTTTACCACGTCTGTCTCAGCACAAAATATCAGCAACAAACAAGTCGCGAATCACGGTCAGATCGGTCAATATACACAGCCTGTTATTCGCCGTTTTGAGCGAGAAGAAGAAGACAACACACGCAAACTCACCTGGGAGACCTATAATCGAGAAATCACTCAATTATGGCGTGAGTTTCGGGAAGCAGGATCGACACCGGCAGCGTTTAAAACCTATATCCAAGAGTTGGAACAGGCCAAACGGCGCTATGTTTTCCGTGATGCCTATCTACTGCCAATTGAAAGAATCGACAACTAGAAAACTTTCCCAACTAAAACAATAAAAAAGCTGCCTTTTGGAGGCAGCTTTTTTATTGTATAATTTTGTTGTTGTGGCCGGCTCGTTGGATCTACCAATAATGTAATCAAGAAAGTCGGCAAAGCCGACCCTGCAATGGCACAATTGTTTTACTCATCGACGAGAGGATCTTTTTTCTCGGTAATAAGCTCACATTCTTCAGATTTTTCAGCATTGATTTCGAGGTAGTTTTGCCACTGTTCTGGAAGGTCATCTTCATGAAAAATTGCCTCGACAGGGCATTCTGGAACACATGCCTCACAGTCGATACACTCTTCTGGATGAATATAGAGCATCGTCTCCCCTTCATAAAAACACTCGACGGGGCAAACGACGACACAATCAGTATATTTGCAGTTATCACACGGTTCGGCGACGACATGAGTCATTGGGTTGTTTCTCCTTTGAAGATAGTCAACAAAGCGGAAATGCCTAAATTGAAATCTTGTTGAAAATGGCTAAAAGTCTAGCCCTACAGTTTGTGAGGATGGTTGTTGAGTAGAAGGCGACCATAGGCGCCACTGTCACCGACCTCAAAATCTTTGTCAGGTAAAGGGTGCTTAACCCTTTACCTGAAGACCTATTCTATTTCAGCGACCGTGCTTCATCTACGCCAAGAATATGATTTTTTTACAAACTTTCCCTTTTCCATAAGAACGTTTTGTTGACCACCCTTACCAGCTAAATCGGCCGTAAACTCCCTATATATAAGGTTTAAGGGACAAATAGATCCAAAAAATCAGAATTACTCTCACCTGGGAGCATTGTATACACTACCTGCCACCCCGTATCAATTCTGTCCTAGAACAGCTTTCCTCTTACCAAGTTTCGACTCAATGACACAAGAATTGTCTCCTTAACCAATTATCAAACCTTACCGATCGGGAAAATAACCTCAAAAAATTACTTTTTTTTTGTTTCTAAATGGGCATGCAGCTATAGACCAGTACCGTGCCATCCACTGTCGTTTAATGGAGGTTGTTGGACTGCAGATGCCCCAGGAATACCCCTGTATGGCTCTATAGAAGAATTAGATGGTAAAGTTGGCCCCAAATGGGTGCGGGCCAAATCAACGGCAGGATACCCGGGTATTTGAGGCATTGCCCACAATTGTTCGGGAGGCATTAGAAGCTGGTTCACAGAATAGCTAACGACATTAAGCTCAAAATCCATCTGAGCAGGCGGCAAAACGATCTCAAGCCGATGAGGTAAATGGACTTTCCACAAAGGGTAAAGACGATGCTCGCCTGCTATCACTGAGGCCAAAAGCTGCCCACGGTCGTCATAGACATGTTGCTCCAAAACAGTCGCAAACCGCCAATCAATCACGTAGACCTTTGTCAACGAGCCATCTGTTCCCTGAATGTTAGCCCTTAATTCATAGTTCCCATCAGGTCGGGTTATCGGTCCCTGATAACTTCCAGATGGGTCTAGATACACAAGGCCCATCGCCTCAAGAAGCCACTGTGGTTTAACAGGCATAATTTTTTGCATTTGAGTTGTTTGGAACTCAGAATGTCTTGCAAAATAGGTTTGAGGGACTTGTGAACGCTTTAGCCAAACCCAAAACCGTTCGTCATTTACCCCTAGATCTAACTCGGGACCGGTAAAGCTTGTTGAAGCCCTCATGCGGAATCGATGTGGACGCTCCATCGCCATTTCGGCACTAAGGCTCATCGGTAGGCTAGGGCTGCTGATCGTCGCTCCCTGGGTATGAAGCTGGGTTACTTTTTGAGTATTCTCATTGACTGTCTGAATCAATTGCCCAAGAAGTGGGGGAGTATAATAGACTTGTGGGATAGGGGGAAAAGTCGGCGCGACAATCTGAGAGCACTGCGCACCGCTGAGGCAAAAGCACCCAAGCAAAGTGACCATGAGTAAATATTTTGAATTCAAATCACCGCCCTTTATCCTACAAGTTCACCCGGAAAACGGGACATCTAGCCAAGTACCTTGCAAAATCTTCTTACCAGTGGCGACTTAGGCCACCTGTTTCCCCTGAAAATCGTCCCCACTTCTGGGATAAAGTATTTCGTACAAACGACTTTCGAGCCCTTCCAATTCTTCTGTAGCTGGCTGACAAACTGGCACAAAATAGGTCTTATCGCTCTCTGGATGACGCAAGGCCAGATACTCTTGGCCCCTTCTTTGGTCTGAATTTTGAACCATTGCCAAAACACGTTTTCGCAGAAGTAGCAGTGAAAGAAGGTAAGTTTCAGCGTCTAGCTCTTCCCTCTCGTACCGAGCGTCAAAGTACTGCCATAACATTTCATTCGGTGTAACTGACTTGCCTGAAATGACTTGAGGTAAATCAAATTCCCACCAAGCAGACATATCTGCATCGGGACCACTCCAACACGAAGGGCAACGATCTTGCCTCCGTAAAATCCCATGCCGCCTTACAAGGGCAGAAACGCACCTCCCCCCCGGAGAAAGGCTCTTGCCACATTCACAACAGTGGGTCGCTGGTCGACCGAACTCGAATTCAAACCACATTGCAGCACCGTTTGAATAAACCATTGGTATAAAAGAGTTTATAACTTCCGGTTACCCAGCAGGTCGACAAAACAACCGACCAAGTCGAGGGATAATAGAAAAATGCCCTTCTTTCGACAAGGCCAATTCTTTGTCATCTGACAACAGAGCAAGAGATCCAGTTTCATAGACTTTCGGGCAGAATTCCCAAGGGAGAAAGACCAATTTGGATATCCCCTAAGTCTTTCTATAATTAGAAGATACAGTAACTAAGGTCGTCTATTTTGCGGTAAAAATTCTCTGATCGGTCCCCCCCGGGCCAATCCGCAAACGCAGCTTTTTCAGACAGCGGGGACACTGCCCTTCGTAGGCAGTCTCAGATTGGTTAATGTAGATTCGCTGATAGACACTACAACATTCAAACTTAATACCGACGTATCGCCTCCCCTTAGAAGTCCCTTTAGGTATATTTTCCTCACCCAAAGGGGCTTCATTCGAGATGTCGATATGTTCGCCCTTCATTCTTTCGAGACTCCACCGCGTAAAACAGTAAACCCTTATTATAAAAGGTTTTAGCTAGAAACCAAAGACCAATAACAGAAAGGGCATTTGGCACTTTGGGATACCAACTCCCTCAACCTCTTGTTCTATATCGGCAAATTTCCAGGTCAGCTCAAGCCCAATAAACAGCACTTTTACCAAGAAAGTAGACACCCAATATGGGTAGAAAAATAGAACAGTTTTTGGTATTTTCCACCCAGTTTTTCAAAATTACAGACGATTTTTCACCTAAAACCACCTATTCTTTATGTAAAGACGATCTCTATTTTCATGAACCATTGGCGGGCCAACTCTCTCTATCTCCCAAAGACCTCAAACCTCCTGTCCCTTCTATATCGCGGTGTACTGTCTCTCTTTATCACAACTTTGAACCTCATCGATTTTTTCCTCCACCAGACTTTCCTCCTCGATCCCCCTGGCTTACAGCAGTAACCGATCATTCCCCCTCCTTGCTGATCAATTCCCTCACCAACCTCAGGAAAAAAGGTCTCCAAAACGTCCTTGACGCACAACTGTTCCGGGGATAGACTGAAAGTCAGATTTCTCCAGCCCCAGTTTTCATTCAGCTCACGGAACCGATCTTCGTTTACCGGCCCAATATCGCTGACGATTATCAAATTAACGAATACCAAGTAGACTAATGGCCACCCTTATTGCTAACGAACTCCTCTTTCTGCAGTTGCTTCTTCGAGGCCGGCCGTAGGGTACGTTTCGTTTCGCAAAGGCGATCACCAAAACCCGAAGGCTCCTAGAGACAGAAGCTTTCGGGTTTTTTCGTAAAGGGACAAAAGTTACTAGTTTCAGCAACAAACTGGTTTCAATCATAAACACCACTGAGTAATTAAGAATTTCCACATTCAGAGAGGCGACCATGTCCGATAAAAGAATGATCCGAATTTTTGACACCACCTTGCGAGATGGAGAACAATCCCCTGGTGCGAGTATGAATCTCAATGAAAAGGTCGAAATCGCCCAAGCACTGGTCGCACTAGGTGTCGATATTATCGAGGCCGGTTTTCCGATCGCCTCCCCCGGTGACTTTGAATCGGTGAGTGAAATTGCAAAAACCGTCCGCGGCTCGGTCATTTGTGGCCTAGCCCGCTGTAATGAAAAAGATATCGATCGTGCATGGGAGGCTCTTAAACATGCCGAGCAGGCTCGTATTCATGTCTTTCTGGCAACGAGCGCTATCCATCGTGAGTTCAAGCTTAAAATGACTCAAGAAGAGATTATCGAACGTGCCGTAAAAGGGGTTCAGCGAGCTGTTGGCTACTGTGACGACATTGAATTTTCTCCAGAAGATGCCGTCCGAACCGAAAAAAATTTCCTCTGCCGAGTCGTCGAGGCAGCAATCGACGCGGGGGCAACTACGGTCAACATCCCTGATACTGTCGGATACGCCACCCCTAAACATATGGGAGAGGTAATTGCCCATTTAAAGAACAACGTACCGAATATCGACAAAGCCGTTATTAGCATCCATTGTCATAACGATCTAGGGATGGCCGTTGCCAATTCCCTTGCTGCTGTCGAAGAGGGAGCAGGGCAAATCGAATGTACCATTAACGGTATTGGCGAAAGGGCCGGTAATTGTTCTCTTGAAGAGGTTACCATGGCGATGCGAACAAGGGGTGACTATTACGACTTTGACTCAAATATTCAATCACAAAAGCTCGTACCGACGAGCCGGCTCGTCTCGTCAATTACTGGCCTGCAGGTTCAGCGAAACAAAGCGATCGTCGGCAGGAACGCCTTTGCTCACGAAGCTGGAATTCACCAAGATGGAATGCTTAAGGAACGGAGTACTTATGAAATCATGCGTCCAGAAGATGTCGGCTTTGCCAAGACCGACCTCGTTTTAGGAAAACATAGTGGACGGGCTGCCCTGGCCGATCGTGTTAAAACGCTCGGTTATTCTCTGACCGGCGAACAACTGCAACATGTCTTCGACCGATTTAAACATCTTGCCGATAAGAAAAAAGAAATCTACGACGATGACATTGTAGCGTTAATCCAACAACAACTTCACACCGACAACCACCAAGTCGAAGAGGAGAATCAATGGGAACTCGTCTCATTTAAACTTCAAACGGAAACAGGCAAAACACCAAAGGTCGAAATGACTCTCAAGAAGGGAAATGAAGAGACGACGACCGAGGTGACCGACGGTGACGGTCCCATCGATGCCGGATTTTTAGCCGTTGAAAAGGTGACTGGCTATAACCTTAAATGTCGCGATTTTTCCGTCCGGAGTACCTCCCTCGGCCACGATGCCATGGGTGAGGTCAACGTCGAAATCGATCACTCTGGCCACCTTTATCGTGGACGTGGCCTCTCGACCGACACACTCAAAGCGACCGTATTGGCAATTTTATCGACGATCAATCAGATCGAATCTGATCAGTAGAACCTCACTACTTAAATATCTCTGCAATATCTCTGCAAAAAAGGGCCGACTTCCATTCGGCCCTTTTTTAATTCCCATTTTCTTCCCCTGAAACACCCCCTTTGGTATCGTCGACTTCGTCGAAAGATTGAGACGAATCAGGAAAAAATTCTTCCATCGTTACTGAGGTCTCTGATTGTATCCCTTTTTGGCCCAACAAAACCCCAACCGTTTTCACCAGAATTTTCAGATCGGTTCCAAAAGAAATATTTTCAACATACCAAACATCCAGTTCAAATTTTTCTTCCCACGAAAGGCTATTACGTCCACAAACCTGAGCCCAACCGGTAAGTCCCGGCTTTTGTTCATGGCGTCGTCGTTGCCGTGGTGAATAGCGAGCTAGATAACGGGCCGCTAACGGACGTGGCCCGATAAAGCTCATCTCACCTTTGAGGATATTCCACAACTGAGGTAGTTCGTCAAGGCTCGTTTTGCGTAACCACTTTCCCCAATTCGTCAACCGATTTTCATCGGGGAGAAGGTTGCCCTGGGCATCGAGGTCGTTTGTCATACTCCGAAATTTCCAAAACGTGAAGGAGCTCCCACCGAGTCCCCCCCTTTTTTCACAAAAGAGGAGGGGTCGTCCCATCGTTACCCAGACGACTCCACCGACTAGAAAGAACAGAGGGCTCAAGGCAATCAACAACACAAATGCCAAAAGTCTGTCCAAAAATGGCTTGAGAAGACGACCATACATTACGACTTCTCCTTCTGAAATTCGGACAACAGGGCAACTAATTTCTCCCCTTGAAGTCGACGGTCAAAATGTTCTCTTACATAGGCTCTCCCCTTCTGCCCCATCTCTTTTCCTGCTTCTGGATGTTTGTAAAAGAACTCGATTTTTTTGGCGAGTAACGAACTGTTGCCTGGCTCGACAAAGAGGCCGGCTTCGGCAACTTCGACGACCTCGCGAATGACGCCATCGATTCCCAGTAACGTCGGCTTAGCCGCCGCCATATAGTCAAAAACTTTGTTAGGATAGGTCGTATCAAAAAGAGGAATCGGCAATAGTGTTGCAACACAGAGGTCGGCAATAGCCAATGCGGCCGGCATTTGATCTTTTGAAAGTGGAGAGACAAAAAGCAGATTGGTTAATTTTTTCTCGGCAGCGATTTTCTCGAGGGCACTGACCTCTTTCCCACCTCCGATAAGAACGAACCGAATTTTTTCGTTCGATTTTAATTTTTCGGCTGCCTCTAGAAGAGTTATCAGATCATTGGCTGGCCCCATTGCACCGGTATAAACAACAACATATTTTCCAGCAAGGTCCCAGCTCTCCATAAAGGTCGCACTAAGAGATTCAGCCTCCAAAGAGACTCCACAAAAATCGTCGACCAAAACCCCGTTAGGGATCAACGACAGCTTCTCTGCAGGTACGCCCTTAGCAATAAGGTGTTTTTGAAAACCTGGTGAGTTAATAATAATCCTGTTCGCTAAACGATAACTCATTTTCTCGTAGATTTTAGCGACAACGATCAATAAAGGGTTCTTTAAAACCTTCATTGAAATGGCAAAATCTGGCCATAGGTCACGTACCTCAAAAACAAAGGGACGCCACCGACACAAAGCGACAAGGTAAGCTGACAAAGTCTGAAAAATCGGGGGAGATGTTCCCCAAACAAGGTCGACACGGGAAACAAAGAGGCCTTTCCAAAAGGCAAACCACGTGAAGTAGAGAAAAGCATAAACCCGCCATAAAAACCCCTTATGCAAAACTCTTGGGGTCTTTATTCGTAAAATGGTCAGCCCTTTGGGAAACTCCTCTTCCTTTGTAGCAACTTCTCCTGAAAGATAGGTTAGATCGCTCGTAATAACCGTTATCTCATGACCACAGGCAACAACATGAGAGAACAATTCATAGTGACGTGTACTACCAGCCTGAGCGCTACTATTAAATAGCTGATGGATGGCCAAAATATGCACGACGGTTCCCCTTTACTTTTGTGAGGTCACTGGGAAGAACGTTGTAGCGAAAGTAACCTCGCCCGTTGCCGGTGGAATCGTCGCTTCAAATTCCCACGATAGTGCCGCCGCTTTATGAAGATAAGTCTTGCACTGCCATCCTCGGAAACTCTCCGCATGACCTCGTACAAGTGACGAATCTGAAGGCTGTCCCGGCTGAACCTCAATTTGGTAGCGACCCCTGGGTGTTTCCAACAAAAGTTTTTTTCCCTTTTCAGTAAAAGGGTAATCCTCAATGAGCCAGTGTAAAATGACCCGATTCGAAGAATTGACCGCCTCAGGGGCAGCAATGACAAAACGATCCAAAACGAGCCAACCTTCGGTTTCAAGGGCGACAATCGACCGGTCATGCGTATATCGCCTGGTCGTTAGTCGGTAATTTGCAAACGAGACGACCTCTTTACTTTCAAGGTCCTTCAGTCTCTCTTTGTCATCTTGATTTTCATAACCTCCTCTCGATGTTTTCATAATTTCTTTTTTTTGAAAAAGGTCTCCAAGAGAGGGGCGACTCTCTTCCGGAAAAATCTGACTTGAAAGTGTTTTAACTCCATACCATGGATCCCAGATATATCGTGCCAAACGATCCATATGGGAGGCCCGGTTGAGAGTCATGGCATTATGACAACGGGTGTCGGCAAGATCGAATTGTTCTTTATCGTAGTTATAACTATAGGTCCCTGGATCGATTGCAATCGGAAGACCATCAAACCGTAAATCGACATGCATCTGATCTGCGTGAGCAGGTCGGTGATGATAAGTAACAGGACGGAAAAAGAGCTGGCCCCTCCCATTTTTGTGCGTGTGATAAGTCCCCGAAAAAGGATCATTCACATCCTCGGCAGATTGCTTGCTTGTAAGAGACTTCTTGAAAGTATCTAGGCCATAGAGCCACAAAAAAGCCTCACGATAGATATTGTTTTGAAATGCCTTGTTCGTTGGCCCTTTACCCAGAAGACAGAACAGGTTCGCGATGATTGGTCGATAATCAGCATAAGGTGAGGAGGAAAGGGGCAAGATTTCGTTCCCGTCGTTATTACCATAATTGGGGAGATTACCAGTTACCGGACACATCATTTTGTCAAACAGATTCGCCGCTGCCAAAAGGCGGTGGTAGACATTGTTATGAAGGTTTGGCTGCCGACACGTTTGATCTTCTGGCGATTTATCGGTTTGGCTCTTTGGATTCTCTAGATCGTCTCCTTGGTAGAGAAGAAAACTGCCAAGCCCCCATGCCATGAGTTGTTTTTCATGAATCTGAGCGAGCCGATACGACCAGACCATTCCATTAAGGACGGCCCGCTGATAATTGAGCGAGTTTTGGGCAAAGCCACCATCGTCGTAGCAAAGCCGGTCAATACAGTACGATAATATTTCAAGTCCTTTGCGAGCCCAGTGCCGACTTGGCCCATAATCTGGAAAAAGAAGGGCGACAGTCAAAAGTCCAGTCGCCTCTGCAACAGAATGGTTATTCTTTTGACTAAAAGCATAGTCGATATTTTGACGGATCCTTTTTCCAAAAGTAAGTAACATCGTCAAGAGTTTTTCTTGACGCTCCGAGGTTGAGGCTTTCGCAGAAGCAAATCCATAAAGGGCAAAACTAAAGGCCTTTACCTTGAGAGCGAGCTCTTGCCCACAGATCCAATGAACGCCTGTATTGGGGAGGTTTTCTTCATACCAACTTTCAAGCCAGTTCCAAAAAGACTCGGCATATTTCTCATTGCCTGTCCTATAGTAGGCCCTTACAAGTGGATAGACGACGAGGAATCGACTTGACTCCCAAATCGTTTTAATATCACCTTTCCCGTATTCTTTGATTTCGGTCCAATGATCCTCTTTTTGATCGTAAAGATCGAACCCTTCTTGCAAGATACTTTGGTGCCATCGGGGTGGGTTTTCAACCGTTGCCGTCTCACTTCCAAAGCATGGAATTTTACCAGCTAAAACATTATCAGCCTGCTCAATAACATCGGTCGCATCGGTGAGGCCGCCCTCATCTGAGTTCTTTCGACAAAGCTCATCATAGGCGAGAAGGGACGATTGTGTCTGTTCTCTCTGAGAAGGTCTAAAAAAGAACCGCCTCGATTTTTCGCTAAAAAGGTCAGCGACGACTTGTTGGCTATCGGTATTCAGGTAGAAATCGCTCCACGTCGGCCACGACATTGCAGGAGTGCGCCACTTTTGAAACCCGGTCTTTTTTTTAAACCAATACCAGATCCGCCACGCGACCCAGCGAACCCCTTGATAGCGGAGAAGACAACGTATTAAAGAGTACCGTGCAAGGAGCCATTTTTTCATAACATCTTCTTTTATTGTGGTCGTTCCTTTTGCCTTGACCTAGATCCCTTCAAGGAGATCGGATTCCCAGCTGTTTTTTTTCAATTTCTTCTCACCTTTTGTGCTGAGGAACTCGGCATTACTATAGATCGGGTCTTGGTAGTTTTCGATCTTTCCTTTTTCGATCGTTTCTAAAATTTGTTCAATACCTAATTCGAGGCTCCATTTGGGATCGTAGTGTAATACCTTAGCAATCTTATCAAAATTGACCTTATAGTTTCGCAGATCGCCGCCGAGACTTTGGTATTCGATTTTGGCCTCGGGAACCTTTTTTTGGACCAATTCTCCAATCTCGTGGATCGTGTGGTTTTGCTCCCTTCTTCCGACATTGAAAATTTGTCCCGATACCAAAGAGACTCGGGCACTGGTCGCTAGGGCAAGGGCCAATGCCGCATCGTCGACATGAACGAAAGGGCGCCATTGGTCTCCACCAATAATCGTAATTTTTCCCTCGATTTTGGCCTTGGCCGTCAAAAGGTTCACAACAAGGTCAAACCGTGTCCGTCCCGAAAATCCATAAATCGTCGCAAATCGAAGACAGGTCGTGTGAAAGCTTTCACTTGCCATATCGAGTAAAATTTTTTCCGAAGCAAGCTTGGTCTTTCCATAAAGAGAGATCGGTTTGGCCAATGAATGTTCATCAAGCCATTCGGTGCAGGCGCCATAGACCGAACATGTACTGGCAAAGAGAAATCGGGTCGCCCCCGATGACCGAGCCAACTCGGCCAACATCCGTGTCGCCGATAAATTAACATCTATCGTAAGAGCCTCATCAAGGCTACAAGCCGGGTCGCCGACGATTCCACCTAGATGAATGACGGTATCGATCCCCTGAAGTGCCCGCAGTGATGTCTCAAGATGACGAAAATCTCCCTCAATAAGTTCAAGGTTTTCGTGTTCTATCGAATCGGCGATCGCTTTTTCTCCAAAGAGCATGAGATCAAGAACCCGAACAGAATACCCCTCTTTGAGCAATTTGGGCAAAAGGGCCGAACCGATATAACCTGCTCCCCCAATGACCAAGACCGACCGTCTTCCTGGCCGATACCCCTCAGCCGTCTGCTTGACCTCATCCTGAATCGTCTCTTTCCAAATTTTAATCCAAAATCTCGCGCCGGCTAAAATTGCGAAACTAAAAATTGCAGCCAGAACGAGTGCAGGGCGGGGAAACAGGACGACTTCCATTAGGTAGGAAAGAAAGCCATAAAGAGCAAAACTTTGAATGACAGCCTGCAAAAGGACCAATGTCTTATACCGACTTTGGTAGTAGAGGCCAAACGTATAGAAACCGTTCAAATAGAAAATGACCAGACATAACAAGGTTAACGGGATGGTACTCATTCGATACCATCGAAAATAACCGATAATATTTTCAGAGAGGGTATTAGAATCGGCAAAACCGAGAGAGGCGTCAACAAAAGCCCACACAATCAAGGCCAGAACCAAGGCGCTTTGCAGTAACACTCCATCAGCGAGGAGGCGCAATACCAATCCACGTGTTATCGACAGACGAGAGAGTATCGTTTTCACTAAAAGGCTAAACCACTTTATCAACAGGAGTCAAAGAGAGCCCTTTTCACGAAACGACTCAAAAAGCGCTTTTAAAAAACCGCCAACGCTAATTATCGACACAACTTTGTTCTCTGAATCCCCCCTCAATAAAGAGGATCTCCCCATAAAAAAACAACGAACCACGAAGAGAACTTATTCTAGTTGCTCTTTAGGGTAAAAGAAAGAGTTTTTTCGATAGGGATCCAATCCTTTGATTGTCTGATTTTCACATTTCAATAGAGCATTATCCCCAATGGCGGAAATCGTCTAGATGTTCCCGATACCAGGCAAAAGTTTTTTGCAGCCCTTCCTCAAGATCGACCATCGGCGAGTAGCCTAAATGATTTTTGGCCTTTTGGGCTCCGATCGCACGGACACCAATATCACTAAATGGATGGTCGGTTGTAATAATGGATGAAGAGCTTTCACCAACACGGACCATTTGTTGAGCAAGGTTATAGATCGTCGTCGCTGTGGAAGAGTTGCCAATGTTATAATCTTCTCCGATCGCTTTAGACTCTTTACCGACGGCGAGCATCCCTTGACAAAAATCGTCGATGTAACACCACGACCGTAGCTGGCTCCCGTCGCCAAAGACAGTTATATCGTTATTTAGGATCGCTTTAATAGCGAAAAAACCGATCGCATGTTCCCCAACCCGTCTGGGACCATAAATATTAAATGGTCGCACATTCACTACCGGTATTTGGTATTCACGATGATAGGCCCAGGCAATGTGTTCCCCCATTAGTTTACTGGAAGCATACGAAAGGCGTGGATCATTCTCAGTCCCTATTGAAGCATCTTTGTCGTCTGAATTGCCGCTGGCATTTCCAAAAACTTCACTCGTCGAAATATTAACAACCCGCTCTGGTTGCGTCCCTGTTGAGACGATTGCTTCGAAAAGGTTCCGCGTTCCCAGGAGGGTTGTTTCAAGAGTTTTTCGCGATTCGTTAACGACCTTCTGAACACCCAGAACCGAGGCCAAATGATAAATCACCTCTTGCCCTTTCACGACATCAGCAAACGATTCATAGTGACAGACATCGCCTTGAATCCAGTTGACACCCTTTTGAACGTTACTGGACAAATAGCGATTGGCATTTTCGAGGTTGTTGTCAAAGACGGTGACCTCATTATCTCGGGTCAATTTTTCGACCAAGTGCGAACCGATAAAACCGGCTCCACCCGTAATGAGAATTTTCTTATTGGTTATCATAAATTCCGTCGAATCCTTTTCGTGAATCGAAATCATTTTGAGCTTATCGCTGGTATTTTTCGACGATCTCTTTTAGCTTACGGCAGACAAAACTCTGCTGCAGTTCCGTCATATCAAAAAAGAGAGGAAGAGCGAGCGATCTTTT
Source organism: Pirellulaceae bacterium (assembly GCA_028066335.1). Lineage (GTDB taxonomy): Bacteria > Planctomycetota > Planctomycetia > Pirellulales > Pirellulaceae > JALCBQ01. Next base: position 9,209 of record JALCBQ010000028.1, on the reverse strand, counting down.
TTCAAAATCGAGAGAGTACGGAAAATCCTCCGAAGACCAATTCTTTTTTTCATGACTAAAAACAGCCATTTTGTGCAATGCGGGATAATAAAGTCGGCTAGCGATCCCCTCTGCGGCAAGCTTTTCAATAATCTCATTTCGAGAGATCGTTAATTGCTCCACTTCTATTGAAACAGGATAAATTTGATAGTTCGTTTTTTGATGATTTTGAATATTGGGAGTTTTAATATGAACTGAATCTTTGAACGCCTCATTATAATAGCTGGCTTGATCACGACGGCTCTCAATAAACTCATCAAGCCGTTCGAGTTGACATAGCCCTAAGGCAGCCGCCATTTCAGTCATGCGAAAGTTGAAACCTAAAACCTGCCATTCAAACTTTTTTCGATCTCCAAAGTTACGAATTTGACGACATTTTTCGGCAAACTGGAGATCATTCGTTGTGATCATTCCCCCTTCACCAACGGTCATCGGCTTGGTCGGGGTAAAACTGAAAATAGCTGCATCCCCTAATGTTCCGGCATAGCCGACATCTTTGTATTTTGACAAATGGGCCCCCGCTGCATCTTCGAGAAGAAACAAATTTCTCTCAGCGGCAATCGTACGGAGCCTCTCCATATCGGCCGTATTCCCTCCATAGTGGACGGCGATAATCCCTTTGGTCTTATTCGTGACTACCTGTCCAACTTTTTCAGGATCAATGTTATGATCTGTCTCCGTAATATCGACAAAAACTGGCTGCGCCCCAAGATACATCGCTGCGGTCGCCGTTGAGACAAAAGTCATATCGGGCACGATCACTTCATCTTCTGGCATGAGCCCAAATGCCTGCAGCGAAACCAAAATCGCAGTCGAACCACTACTGGTAGCAATCCCATAACGGGCCCCGATTTTTTCAGCAAACGAGGCTTCGAAACGGGCAACACGCTCTCCCTGACAGAGCTGGCCACTAGCGACAACCTCAGCGATCGCCGCCTGGTCGACTTGAGTAAAGCTCGGGCGAGCCAATGGGATTTGGTGTGGATCCCAGAACGGTTGTTGTAAAAACGGATGATGTGATTCCGGTCGGTTCATAAACGAGATACTCTAAAGTCGGGTTCTTGACAGATATGCCGTTAGTCTATCACCTCCTATTAAAAACTAAAGTAAATTCCACCTCCTGAAAAATAAGTTTCTTTGGTTCGAGCCAAACCAATCGAATGATCCGGTCTATCCCTTGCAACCATATCCCCTTCATCGTACTGCTACCATACACCTTCCACACTATTTTAAGCCTTGGTACTTAACTTTTGCTAAAATAAACGTTATCTTAAAAAGGTAAAGAGGTTTGATGAAATACGCCTATTGAGCAAAGATGTACAAATGAAAACTCTCCTTGTCACTGGCGGGTCTGGATTTATTGGTAGTTCGTTTCTTCGGCAACTTTTTGGTTACGGCGAAATCGGTTTTCCCCACGAATTTCTCACCGAAAAATTGCCGGCGGCCTACCAAAAGAGTCCTATCCGTGAAGCGTACGCTACAAAACGGCTCCAAGTTGTCAATCTTGACAACCTAACCTATGCCGGTTCACGTGATTCGCTCGCTGCAATCGAAAAAAATGTAAACTATGAATTTGTCAAAGGAGATATCAACAACGAAGATCTCGTAAGAGACCTCCTAGAAAAACATAAACCTTCGGCAGTCGTTCATTTTGCGGCTGAATCCCACGTCGATCGTTCGATCACTTCTCCTATGAATTTTGTTCAAACGAATGTCAGTGGTACTTGCCATTTGCTTGAGGCTGTCACTACCTACTGGCACGACCTTAAGCTCGGCGACCGGCAAAGCTTTCGTTTTTTGAATGTTTCAACCGATGAAGTCTATGGCTCACTCCCCTACCCAACCATGGCACACGAAGGGATGGCCTACAACCCTAGCTCTCCTTACTCTGCAAGTAAAGGGGCAGCCGATCACTTTGTTTCGGCCTATTATAAAACCTACGGCCTGCCGACAGTAACCTCGATAAGTGTGAACAATTATGGCCCCTATCAATTCCCTGAAAAGCTACTCCCTCTAGCGATCGATATGGCGGCAAAAAACCAGCCAATACCGATCTATGGTAATGGCAAACAGGTCCGTCAATGGACCTATGTCGAAGACAACTGCCTGGCACTTTGGCACTTGTTATTAGCTGGCAACCCTGGGGAATCTTACCATATTAGTGGTGGAAACGAGGTAACAAACCTTGAACTTATTGAGCAACTTTGCAAGCTTATTGACAAGATATCCTCTGACCGTACCAAACCGGCACGAGAACTCATTCAATTTGTCAAAGATCGCCCAGGTCACGACGAGCGTTATAGCCTTGAATGTCTAAAATTAGCCAACCATTTCGGTTGGTCACCAAAAATCACATTAGAAGATGGTCTCGAAAAAACAGTCCGTTGGTACCTAGAAAATTTAGACTGGTCACACAACTGCCATTTTCGTGACGGAAATTTTGAATCTTATTACCACTCGTAGTCGGCCTTGGGTATTTTGGCAGTATGAAAAATAAAGATCACCAACAACTCCCTTTGCGCTCTGACTACCGTGGTATCCTTCTTGCTGGTGGCAACGGGCACCGCCTCTATCCGCTGACGGCAGCAATAAACAAGCACCTCCTGCCCGTCTACGATAAACCGATGATCTATTACTCTTTGTCGGTACTTATGCTTGCCGGTATTCGAACGATAGAAATTATCACAACTCGGGAGAGTCTCCCTTCGTTTAAACAACTGTTAGGTGACGGATCACATATTGGGCTCACCCTTTCTTACCGTTGTCAAGAACAACCTGGTGGCCTAGCCGAAGCCTTTTTACTCTCAGAAGATTTTATTCAGGGCGCGCCTGTCGCCCTCATGCTTGGCGATAATCTCCTCTACGGAAATGGTCTAACCGATCGATTGGTGCAAGCAACCTCGGCTCTATCGGGCGCAACGATTTTCTCGTACCCCGTCCATGATCCTTCCCGTTTTGGCGTTGTCGAACTTGCCTCGAACGGCGACATCCTCTCTCTCGAAGAAAAGCCTCAAACCCCTCGATCCCACCTGGCAGTTGTGGGCCTCTATTTCTACGATGAACAAGTCGTTGAACTGGCAAAACAACTTCAAAGATCACCCCGTGGTGAACTAGAAATTACCGACCTAAATCAGAAGTATCACGAACAGGGCAATCTCAGCTGTCAAACATTAGGTCGTGGCTTTACATGGTTAGATGCGGGAACTCACGACTCGTTACTAGAGGCAAGTAACCTCGTTCAGACGGTCCAAAATCGGCAAGGACTGAAAATCGCCTGCCTTGAAGAGATCGCCTATCTCAAGCGGTTCATCTCAAAAAATGAGCTTCTAACCCTCATGAAAAACCTACCGACTTGTGAACAAAAGTATCTTCACGAGAGACTTCAAGAAGAGGCCCATAGAGTTGATTGACTGCTCAAAAGGACTTTAACTGACGAGCAAAAATCTAGGACTTGCAAATAAGGCCCTATGATTTTTCTCTCAACTTGAGAGGAAGGTTTGGGAGGCTGCTCTGCACCCCTTTTTGTGTAAGCTCTTTTGACAAACGATCCCTAAGGTCATCCTTTTTCTCTTCGGCCAGGACCTTCGTCTCCATTTCCGACGACACACTTTTTTTTGCAATCGGAAGTGGCATTGGTCGTCGCTTCTTTGGAATCTCTTTTGGGGCAAGAACAGAGGTTGGACTGCTATCCGATCGAGGGTAACCAAGAGGTTGAATCTCTTGTGGGTCCCCGTGAGTCCCCTCTTCAACTATAAAAGGAAGTCGACGAGGAGGCAATGAAGAGCTTTCGCCTTCGCTCACACTAACCTCTTCCAAACGAACAACTGTTGTGTTCTTCTCCTGAATTTCTTTTTCTTCCTTCTCCTTGGCGATGAATTGTATCTCGGTAAGAGAGGTTGTGTGTGAAACCAAGGTCTCTTTGGTGGGGCTTTTGCTCAAAGGATAGCTTTCGCTGGTAACCGTTTTGAGTGAAGGTTTGGGTAGACTGACCTCCTCTTTTTTCCCAACGACAATCTCTTCGAGGGGCACAACGATTGCCGATTCTGGGAGAGTAAATTGTATTGAGGTGTTTCCTAACATAGAGGGTCTCGGCTTTAGATCCGTTATCTTTTTCCGAGTTGTAGCCAATTCTTTTTGTTTGCGGTCTTTTGCTTTTTGCCATGTCTGTTGTAGCTGTTGCGTCTCTTTGGGCCTCTGAGAAAGACTTTCTTCGACTCTCCCTTTTTCAAGCGAATCTTTCTCTTTCTCAGCAAGCCTCTTTTCCGATGTCGTTTTGATTTTTGATTTTTCTAACAACAGAGTCTTTGGAGAAGTGACTGGTTTAGTTACAAGGGGAATGACTGGCAATACAGGTGGCTCAACAACTGGCATGGAGGGTGGATCGACACCAGGGTCGACAAGAGGACAAAGAACGAGTGATGTTGTCGAAAGATTGACTTTTTTCTCTTCTACTGGTTCCTTCGCAACAAAACTTTTTTCTGATATCGCTTCGACCTTTGGCTTTTCCGGCAATAAGGTTTTCGAAGAATTGACCGATTGGGTAACAGGAGAAGTGGCTGGTTCAACGGTCGGTTGAACAGTTGTTTTGGAGTCTAGAGTCACATTAGGATCAACGACGGGACGAAGAACGAGTGGAGTTGCAGCAAAATAAACTCTCTTTTTTTCTACCGGCCCTTTCGTAGCTAGAGTTGGAGCTTCAGATTTTGTCTCTTTGATACGCGAAGGGTCTTTTCGGATACGTGGATCTTGAAAGTTGCCTTGATTTGGAGGGAGCAAGGTTTTAGGAACCGTTTGTGAATCAGGCCCTTGAATTCCCAAATTTCGAGAAGGGATAACAGTCCGCTTTTGCTCGATCTTTTCGGCAACATTTCCAGCTCCCCGATTAGGTCCAAATTCGAGTTCCCGTTTAGTCGGTGGAATAACATTCTTGGGGATTTGATTTCTATCTTGTTTTCCACCTTGCGATGCTGCCGATTCATACTCGGGCCAAGTCCGCCATTGGGTATGGTAGTAACCATAAGTATTCTTTTTCATTTTCACATCAACGTTCCCATACTGCCCACTTGCACCTACTGGAAAGGAGAGCAAGGCAACTGTGAAAAAGGCACCTAAAAATAGTACAGAACGGTTACACCTGTTGTTATTCACATCTGAGAACATTTTGTTTTGATCTCTTGTTCTATAGTAAGTGGATTGTTCTTTGCATTCTCTGTACCGTCGACTTCGATTGGTCACACGAACAGACGATTATCGAATGTAGTTCCCCTTGGGGAAACGCTGCATCGTTTGGATCGTTTGTGCTCCCAACAACGAACCACCAAAGATTCGCTCGATTGGCGCAGTTAGTTTGCTAATATAAGTATCCGTTGCAACGAGACGGTCTTCTGCGATAAAGAGCCTATCATTCGGCAGAAGCTGATAGTTCGTCCCGGGATTTCCACCTTTGGTAATGGCGACCCAATCGACGGGCAATACCTGGTCGACATTGCCATAAGGCGAAGGGCGGGCAATCCACATCTTTTTACTAGAAATACGGGTAATCCCACCAATCTGAGCAACAGCATCAAGGACTGTTTCGTTGCCAGTGATAGGAAATTTATTCACCTGCTCGGCCAAACCAGCCCCTTCAGTAATGACGTAATAAGCTTTGCTGTTATAAGCATAAACATCCAGTGAAACTTGTGGACGGTCAAGATACTTCTCTAAACGTTGCTCGACCCTTTGGCGGGCTTCATCAAGAGTTAATCCGGTAACCAACACCTTGCCATAAACACCGAGGTTAATCATACCATCAGGACCAACGAGGTGCTCACCAGCAATCTGTTGCTGAGCAGCTGACTGAACAAGCGAAACACCTACCTGCGGGAACTGCAAAGTCCGCTTCAGGTGATCCATAATCCGAATTTCAGCCTCTTGAATGGAAAGGCCCATTACCTTCACAGATCCATAAGCTGGCCCAATATTGATCGTCCCATTTGCTTCAACAAAAAAGACACCTGCTATCGGCTGGTCGGGAAGTGTTCCTGAAACGACTACCTGCAGACCATCCAACGGTTCGATAAAATAAGGCGTCTTTGGGACCATACGAATTGCTTGAAGAATCAAAATATCGGGTGGCTCGATACGGTATTCAGGAAGGATTACTTTACTTAGTTCTTTCGGAGGCATGCTGGCAGCACGCTGGACCGCCAGGTCGTTTTGCCCACCAAAAGTCGGGGAGCCATCAGGCTCGGTCGGCTTTTCAACCGGCATTTCAAGATCGTCAGCAGCTAATAGTTCAACATTTTTATCAAGCTCGTTCCCTGTCATTGCCAAAGGAATAGTCTGACAACCGGCACAGAAAACGAGGGGGAAAATCAATAGCAAACATCGATGAGAAAGGCTCGCCAAAATGAGAGCCCCCAAACGATTCAATGTCGACTTCTTTTTATGGAGCAACATAACAAGCCTAGCAAGAACATAAGTTGATTTTCAAATAAATTTCTAACAGACCTCAGGCAGCTAACTTCCAGCTGGCAAGCCTATTTTGGGGCAGAAAACGATCCACCTCCCTCGCATACATCGGCATTTCTGAGACATTTCTCAATACCATCTGTAACGATTTTTCCAAAAACCCCCTTCTTGCAGGAAACCCTGCCTATCCTGATTTTTCACATCCCCACGGCCTCTCCAACCTCCTAAATCCCCCCTAACCAGCCCAACCGATCAAAAAAGTTTTATCTCCGTCCCTTTTGAAGACGACAGAAGGCTTATTTCGATCCTCAATGCATCCAAAAAACGGGGAGAAATAGAATCCAAAGTTTGACATTTTCGGCCCGCATGTTTAGAGTAAGGGTTGCCGATTTCTTTTTGGAATAGGCAAATTGGAACAGACAGAAAACAAACCCGACTTTACTTATCATAGAGATTCCTGTGAACCAACCTTATTCGCCCCTTCAACAGAACAGTTCTCGCCCTCGAACTCAGGTCTCTGAGATAGAAGAGAGGAACAATTGGTTGATTTTGGGTGGTATGGTTCTCGGATTGATTCTTCTCTTCCTACAAACACTTGGAGAGATTGCACAAAGCTGGGAAGAGCCTCAATATTCTCACGGTTACCTCATACCTGTCTTATCAGGAATCTTATTGTGGTTTCGACGCGAACCTTTCCTGGCTGTTTTCACTTGGGAGCGATGGTTAGGGGCTGCTATCTTATTTGGTAGCTTTATAGCGTGGTATCTGGGGACCTACTTAACGAACTTCACCCTTGAACGCCTCGCCTTTATTCCGACATTACTTGGTTGTATGGTTATGGTCGGCGGTGTTCGATCCCTATTGTGGTCGGCCCCACCTATCTTGTTCTTGGTCTTTATGATTCCCTGGCCTGACTTTCTCGTCCAGATGGTTCTTAACAATCTTCAAAGCTTGGCGACGACGGCGAGTTATTTTTTCATGCAAGTTTTAGGGATTGATTGTTTCCGTGAGGGGCACATTATCCTTCTTGACAATATTAAGATGAATGTTGAGGAACAGTGTAGCGGCCTGCGAATGTTAACGGTCTTTGTTGCTCTTTCGGTCGCCATGGCAATGTTCACACGTGAACGCCCACTTTGGGAAAAGGTGACCCTTGTAGCTAGTTCCTTACCGATTGCACTCTTTGTCAACACCCTTCGAATTACAACGATTGGAGTTTTTTATAATGCCGGGTTTGAACCTGAGTGGGTAAACTCGGTTTTACACGACCAGGCCGGCCTATTCATGATGCCAATCGCTTTGGGCTTAATGTATATAGAGATCCAAATCCTTGCTCGAATTTTTATCGAAGAGTCAGCTGCCTCTTCGCTCCAGGCAGGTGTTTCTGCGGTTGCAAAAAGCTCCCCTTGACCCTGCGACTTTTCCTGAGTTTTTGGCCTTGTTATAAGCTTTCAGGAAAAGAGGCGTTGACGAATAACAGCTGTTTCTTAAAAAAAACATCTATTGGCAACGATGTTGCATAAAAACACCTTAATAACAATAAAACCTTGCTAATTACGGACCTTTAGCCCATAACTCAGTCTGGCACGCCGATTGCTTAACCCTCTATGGGCAAAGAGTCCGGAGTGAAAAAACCAGAAACACAGCCCTCTTTGTTACCCACGATCGGCCAAGAAGACGATCATTACTTTCCAACGGAATGGCCCAAAACCTACAGCCCACTTCCTAAAAAGGTTTATTATGAGCCAGACATCGGATCATTCCCATCAAAACCCCTATTCTTTGGTAGCCCGTTCAGATGATTCCAACGACTATCTAGAGCCCCAAACTACCGGAACCAACAACCAAATGGCTGTAGGTGAAGTTTTTAGCATCCCTGTTATGGCAGGAATTTTTAGACGCCGTTTCTTATTACTGATATTTTTAGCAGCTCTGTTGGGTGGTGGCGCAGGAGCCCTAACCTGGTTTCTTATCCCTGTCCAATATCAGGCGACAGCCCTCCTCCATATTAAACGGCAAGAGGTCGACCAATACGGTGAAGCCATCCGCAGTGGTAATAGCTCCAAAGACCTGGAAATTATTAAAGCGACCCAAATTGCTCTCCTGCAAAGTCCCTATGTTCTCGAAAAGGCATTGGAGAATAAGGCTATTGCCGACACCCCTTACGAACAGATGACTGTCAAAGCAGCTCTGGAAGATATGGAAAAAAGGATTACCCTACAGTCCCAAGGAGAAAACGAATTAATCGAAGTCATCTTTGCCCACGAAGACGAAGAGGTCGCCCAAAGCGTTGCCAACGCCATTGTCGAGGCATACGAAGAGCTCGTTATCAACCGAAACCGCCTCGAAAGAACCGACCACCAAGTTCGACTACGAACAAGGTATGACGATCTTGAGAAAAGAATTGAAACCGAAACCCAAACTGTTTTGGACCTCAAGAAAGCGAAAAAGACCCTCGATCTCGACACAGCAAGATCGCAATATCAGCTTGCTATCGATCGTGTACGAACCTTGTCGAATCAACGAGACAAGCTTATCCTCGACATGGGCCAAACTCAGGTCGCTATCGAAGTCGAAAAAGTAAAGCTTGGCAACCGTCAAGTCGCTGGTATCCCTAAAATGTTGATTGAGCAAGAACTTCAAAAAGACTTCCAGTATAGCAAGCTCCAAGAGGAAGTCTCATTTGCAGAGCAAGCCTACAACCAATACCGTGGAAT
>JALCBQ010000027.1 GCA_028066335.1 Pirellulaceae bacterium | reverse complement strand
ATATTTTGCCGAATTTAAAAGGACATCTCCTGCAGAGGTCTTTTTTATGCGTGCCTATTCACTGGCCGGGGAGGGGGCAGAGAAGGGGTCAAACTCTGAGTGATCAGCAGGTGTTTCGATGAGTAGCTTTAGAAGAGATTCAAGCTCAAGGAGAGCGATCGGTTGTCCCTCCTCGTCGATAATTTGGACGATTTCAAGGTGCTGAGTACGCATAGCTAGCAGGGTTGAAATAACGTTCCCTGCTGCCGGCATTTGAGTAAAGGGATAGAGCCGAGGATGGTCGGGGTCGTTCGTTGTATAGAGCTCTAAGGTTCGAAAATAACCAAGGAGATCGTCACTTTTTTGATCATAGATCGTAATGTAGGAAAGATCGTGTTGTTTGGCGAGCTCTTGCAATTCATGAGTTGGTGTTCCAAGAGGAGCGGCGGGAACCTTGTAGAGGGGCATCCAGATATTCTTGAGTGAGGTCTGTGCTGAGGTAAAAATGTTATGGGCAATCTCTTTTTGCTCTCGATTAAGAACACCTACCCGTTCACCCTCTTCAAAGACAGTTTTGAGCTCTTTACGAGCGAGGGCTAATTGAACTTGTTCAGGGGATTGCCCTAATAAAAGATAAAGGCCATAGCCTAATCCCCAGAGAAGCAAAGAGAGGGGGGTAAAGAGAAGGCTACATAGAAGAAAGAGGCCGAGTCCGGTGTACAAGAGTCGTTTTGGGGCTTGGTAGTATAAATTTTTTGGGAGAAGTTCCCCATAAATGTATAAAATTGGTGAAACGATGAGAACGACACTCGTTTCAAGAAGATAATCGGGTTGAGCAAATAAGGCTTGAGTCAACATGACGATCGAAAGTGACGTCAAATAGTTGGCCAGATTGTTCCCAATAAGTGTCGTGGCAATGAAGAGAGCAGGGTGGTTGGTAAACCAAAGGAGAACCTCGGCCGTTTTTTTACCTGCCATCGCGTCGATGAGAAGGCGTGTTCGAGAGACACGGTAAAGGCCTGTTTCGCTTCCACTAAAAAAAGCACTAAAGAAAATACCAGCTACGAATATAAGGAGGATCCATACAAAGCTCATCGGTTCCACTTGCTCCTTTTTAAGTGAACAAGCATTTGACCATTATCTGAGATTTCAATGACCGAAATCTCAAAGCCACCCCAGCGACAATGGTCACCAACCTCTGGTATTCTGCCTAGTTTCTCTTGTAAAATACCTGCCAGAGTATTGCTCTTTCCTTTGGAAAATGTCATTCCAAAATATCGTTCAACTCGGCGAATACTCGTCATACCCGTCGCTTGCCAAGTATTTACATTGATTTTTTTAATAGAGAGTTGTTTCTGAAGACGTTGGCTACGGCTAGGGGTTGAACTAAAGAGCATGTGTAAAATATCATGTTGGGGCAGAATACCGATTGATTCCCCAAATTCGTTCACAACGACGATCACTTCAATTTTTTCTTTACGCGCTTGTTGCCAGGCTTCGGCAACTGTTGCACACCAGGGGAGGTACAGAACGGGTTTAGCATATTGGTTGAGGTGTTCCTTCGGAAGATAGCTTTTAGAAATGAGGGTGATCGCTTCGGTAATTGTCTCTGTCGTTGGCTCCACAATCAGAATATAGTCGGTCGTTGGCGATTTTTCTTGAAGTTGTGCCAGGGAGACGGGAGCCGTGTATAGATCGAGCTGGTTTCGGGGACGCATCGCCTCTTCGAGGCTGATTTCGGAGAGAAGGACGATGTTTCGCAAGATCAGCTGCTCTTGTTCGACGAGTTGTTTGTCGGAGGTTGATATTTCGATCGCTCGCTCCAGGTCGGCGATTTCAAGATGAGGCTCTTTTTCAAAATTGGGCCAAAAGAGGCGACGGGACATTTCAGAGACATATTGAAAGGTCGGCAAAATTGGCCAGAGGAGAAGAACCGAAAAGCCGAGAGGGAGGCTCACAAGTCCTGAGAGTGGGCGGGCGAAGACGACCGCAAGGCTCTTCGGAAGCATTTCACTGAAAAAAACAATCACGACAAGCGAAGCGATGCTAAAAAGGAGGATTTCACCAGCCTCCCAGCTACCTGCCTGTCCCAGCTTAAGGCTGATCGTTGATGATATCGAAAAATAGAGGACGTTAATAGCAAGGTTGTAAAAGAGAATCGTCGAAAGGAGCCGTTCGGGTTGGGTAAGGAGTTCAATGGTATAACGTTCTTTCCGTGTTCCCTCAGCCATTGAATCCAATTGCTCGGTACGGAGCGAAAAAAGAGCGGCCTCACTCGCTGAAAAGAAGGCCGAAAGGCCTATCAGGAAACTCATGGCCAACAATCCGGGCCATTGGGCAACCAAAATATCCAACAAACTCTCCTGGGTTTTAGTAAAAAAGGTCGCTGAATGTCCCCTAAAAGGTGCCCAGCCGACAACGTTTGCCTTATTATAGGTATTTAAAGCAATTCCTTAAGAGCAATGTCAAAAAAAAGAGATGAGAAGATTACCACTTAGGAAGCCTTTTATGTGAAAAAAGGTTCGATTGGGTAAAAGAGCAAAACAAAAAGGAGAGAGGCAAACCCAGAGAGAAAAAAATTTCAGGAAAAGTAATCTCCGGCCTCAATATGCCCGATAACTTATAATGCGATAAACCGGAAGAATGAGACAAATGAATTGTCTCGTGTTCAGGATAGAGGGAATAACATGCTGATGGAGCAGAGTGTTATTCCCTTTTTTTATGCCATAAATTCGGAGGCATAAAAAACACAGGTCCTAAGGAGTTATTTTCATAAAAAAGGAAGGCCCGCTTCTAAAGTGGGCCTTCCTTTTTAGAGGTTTTTGAATCGCGGCGATAACCAAGGGCTTAGATAGGGCGATGTGGGACCTTAATTTGGTCTGAAGAATCGTCAGACGGATTGTATCGGTTCGGTTTTTTCTGGTCAGGTTTAGAATCAGCCGATACTTCTTCTTCGATATGGCGTCGCTGTAGTCCGGCCCGTTCGAGGAGCGAGCTTTTCATAATATCGGTACCGGTATCTTCTTCTGCAGGTGGTGGGCCGACGGCGCCCATTTCGACTGGATCGTATTCGACGACATAGGTATGTTTGGCTACAGAGAGGCGAGATCCGGGGTCAAGTCGCTTTTTCGTAACACGTCGGTCGTTGACCTTGATACCATTTCGGCTACCGAGGTCTTTGACATACCAATACCCACTCTCAAGATAAAGTTCGCAATGTTTGGAAGAGACGTTAGGAAAGCGGAGCGTGATATCGCAGTTTTCACGTCGTCCGATAAGAAGTCGTTTTTTTAGTAGTGGAATTTCGTCTCCACCACCTGTTGGGTTGAGTTCGCCGAACATGGTGTTTCTTTCTCGTGTGCCATGGAAAAAGCCCATTGCCAAGCAACTTTTTACGGTCATAATAGGTTCCACAAAAGGTATTTCCAATAGACCGGTATCGGCGATAGTCATCTACGAAGACTCAGCTACGAAGCTGAATCAGCGCGACTTCGGATTAGCCACTTCGGATTAGCCACTTCGGATTAGCCACTTCGGATTAGCCCCTGTGCCAGCCCCATGGTTCGACGCCTTAGACCTGATATATCTAAAGCAACGACACGTCTGAAACAACGTATAGCTGCAGTGACGTAAAAGGATATGGTGAGCTAAATGTTCGTTCCTCGTGGCGAACGTCATTTAAGCGGTAAAGCTTTGAATGACACGGCAGTGGACATCACGCGTGGATACCGCGGTCGGTTGGAAAACTAGTGTGGGCCTCTCAAAACCGCCATCCTTGCGCTCGGATGAGCCAATCCTATGGGGTTTGTGCCTACTTGTGATTCTGTTCCCTCACTTAATTTAGTATATTTCAAAGTCGTCGTGCCGTCAACTTTTGCTCAACAACTTTCAAATTACCCCCTCCATTATAATTGGGCCGAGGACGGCTTCCGTTATCTAGCTTACAGTTTTTATTTAAAACAAAAATTTGGCAAACGGGTTCAACGGGTGAGCATTGATGCCGGTTTCACCTGCCCAAACGCCGATGGTACGGTTGCAAAGGGTGGATGTACCTTCTGTGATAACCGTAGTTTTAGCCCTTCTCGACGACTTCCACGCCAAACAATATTGGAGCAGATCAACGCCGGAATTGAAGGGCTCAAGCGACGTTACAAATGTGACGATTTTATCGCTTATTTTCAGCCGGCAACGAATACTTATGCCCCTGTTGAAAAACTGAGAAAATTTTACGACGAAGCACTTTCTCACCCAAAAGTGATCGGACTTGCAATCGGAACCCGCGCTGATTGTGTTCCCGAAGAGGTTCTCGATCTTTTGGAAGAGTATGCCAAAACGACTTATGTTACAGTCGAGTACGGTCTCCAGACGATCCATCAACCGACCCTAGATTGGATGAACCGGGCCGAAACGTTTGCGCAATATGTCGATGCACTTAGGCGTAGCAAGGGGCGGGGGTTTGAAGTTTGTCTCCATTTAATGCTCGGTCTTCCAGGCGAAACGAAGGAGATGATGCTAGAAACCGCAGAAACTGTTGCTGAACTTCCCGTCGATGCGGTTAAAATACATAACCTTTATGTCGTCAGACGGACGGAACTAGAAAAACAGTATGAGCGGGGTGAAATTGAGCTTCTGGGACATAACGAGTATATCGATATTTTGGTCGATTTTCTCGAACGATTGCCCCCTCAAATGGTTATTGAAAGGATCAGTGGCGAAGCACCAGGAAAGTACTTTATTGCACCTGACTGGTGCCAAGATAAATCGAATATTTTGCAGACAGTCGAAGAGACCATGGAGGAGAGGGATAGTTTTCAGGGGAAAGAGTTTCTTGCTCGACAAGGAAAGTTAGAGTTAAAATAGGGAGGCCCTGATTGTGAGGTAAAACTTTATAAAACGTCATTGTACAACAACCTATTGTTAATGAGGATAAAAAGTAGAGAGGATGGTCGCCGGTCTGCTATTGGCAGACGGGAGGAAAGTCCGGGCTCCACAGGACAGAGTGGTCGATAACGTCGACCGACCGTAAGGTCAGAGATAGTGCAACAGAGAGTAGACCGCCAGTTTACTGGTAAGGGTGAAAGGGTGCGGTAAGAGCGCACCAGCAGCTATGGCGACATGGTTGGCTAGGTAAACCTCACTCGGAGCAAGGCTAAGCAGAAAGAAAAACAGGCTCGCCTGTTTACGAGTCGGTCCGGCTCGTTCGACTTTCGGGTAAGCTGCTTGAGCAATTTAGCAATAAATTGCCTAGATAAATGGCCATCACTATTTTTAAAAATAGTTACAAAACCCGGCTTATTCTCTACTTTTTATCTTTTTTGTTTCGTTTCTCAGAAAGGCTCAGAAAGTCTTTGCCCACTTAAATCAGGCAAGGGAGAAAGCGTTGCTCATCTTTTTAGTCGCCCCCAAAGTAAGGATATAGCCTTATCTTTTAGTAGGTTAATCTCTTATGAAAAAGAGCTCCTTAGCCGCCGAGACAAATTCGGCCTCTTCTATCGTTATCAATTGATAACAACATGCAACCAGAAGAAAGGCCCCGGCCAATAACTGCAAGAGACCAAAACGTTTCGAAGAGTGGGAGCCTTCGAGAGCCCGACGGAGCTCAGCCTCAAGGTTCATCCAGTTCGAATAGTCTTGGGTTTCACCGGAGGAGACTAGTTGTATGTTTGCCGTAGTTGGAGAGTTTTCCAGGTGGAGTGAAATGCCAAGGGTCGGCATAGAGAGGTTTGTACCGGCCCAGCGAGTTTCAGGATCGAGCGTTTGTGAGAGTTCGCGGAGTGTTTGTTGAACTTGTTCGGAAGAGGTGTTGTAGATAACGATCCGGGGTCGAGACATCAATAAAATACTCGTAAGACATAGGCCGTAAAGAGAAAGGATCATAAGCCATGTATAAAAGCCATATTGGGCTGCCGCAAGGTCAGGGAGAAACATTCTCATAGGACCAATGACAACAAAACCACAAAGTGCTAAACCGAGTAAGCCCGTATCAATAGCACCACTTAGGACAAAAGGTTTGCGACGTGTGTTAGCCCACCCGAGAAAAAGAAGGTATAGGGCCAGCGGACCAACACAAAAAAGCCAGTACAATGAATACATTCGCTTTAGGTCGTTTCAAAAAAGAGAGAAAAAAGCAAATAGGTGATCGACCCGATCTTGGGAACGGGGCGATTTATGACAAATACCAGTAACCATTGAGCTGCTTGAGCGGTCCCCCCGAGCTAGCGCTTTTAAGAGGGTTGTAAATTACTGCTTATAAACTTCTAGCCATTTCAGAAGAACGGTACCGACCTTGGCGAGCGATTCCCCCGAGCAGTTTTCCGGTATATCTTTGGTCGTATGCCAATATTGTTGTTCATAAGGGATACTGGGATGTGGGTAGTCAAAGTCGATAATGTCGATAGCAGGGATTCCCTGATCGATGAACGAGAGATGATCGTCAATGACCTCGTGTTGCTCAACACGGTAAAACTCTTTGATTTTCAGGTCTTTTGCAATTTTCCAAATACCATACATCGCCTCTCGGCTCGTCTTTTTTCTGAGTGAATTGGTTTCATAGTAGAGTTGCAGGTTTTTATCTGCGATCATATCAACGATAACGACAAGCTTGTATTCGTAGTCTTTGGGTGGGTTCATAACGTAATCAGCGGCAAAGTGCTTCGAGCCGTAACATAATAGGCCGCGGTCCCGTTCTTTGTCAAAAATATATTCTTCTGCGTCAAAAAGAACAAAGTCGACACCATAGTTCCCTTTGAGGTCAGACATGTGGTAGGCCATCTCCATGAAAAAGGCGACGCCACTGGCCCCATCATTAGCACCGATAAGGCCACCCAGTTTTCTTGCGGCCTGAATGTCAGGGTCTTCATCGGCATAAGGGCGGGTGTCATAGTGGGCCCCGAGAAGGATCCGTTCCTTCTTATCGGGGTGCCAGCTAACGACCATATTGGTCAATGGAATTGGTTCACCCGTTTCGGGTGATTTGATCTTGTATTCCTGTCGTCGAACGACTCCACCTAATTTTGTAAAGTGTTCTTCGAGTCTTTTTTGTTGTTTCTTCATCGCTTCGGTGCCACTAATTCTTGGGCCAAGGTCGCATATTTCTTTTAAGAAATCGTAACTCCTTTTTGCATTGAATTTTGTGTCAAGGGATGCGACCGGCGAGCCATTGGCCGGCGTGTCGCTACAGCCGATAAAAGATGGAATAAAAGCCGAAACCAAGGCGATCAAAATCGCAGAGGAAACGGAAATTGTCGAAAAGTAGCGTATAGTTTTCATTGATTGGCCTCTATAAATCGGTCCTTGGAAAGGGAGAGCGGTTTGAGGGAGTTCCTTGCAAACCGACCGACTTTCATTGTAAAGGAATCAGATCGGTAGGCAAAGGGAAAATCTGTATTGTCTTGATTTGTCATTTTTTCGTAGAATGGCAGAAGCCGGGAAGCTCCTCCGCCATTTTCTTGTGCCAAAGACACAAAAGAGAAGTGGTGATCCTTATATAACAACCTTTGCAAAGGATAGACAACCACATGATTTCGATTTCTCTGTTGGCTCAGTTGCATCAAAAAATGACCGAGCGGTGGCACGCACAAGAGGTTGACAACCCTTATGAAAGAAATGTGGGCGAGGCCGAAGCTGAAAACGGGGCTCTTGAAACGCTCGTTTGCCGTCAGTTTCAATATAATTTTTTGCTATGGCATCAAGAAGATATTGCCCGAAGTGAAGAGGTCTCTGAAAAAGAGCTCGCCCAGGTTAAACGGAATATCGACGGTTACAATCAGAAAAGGAACGATTGGATCGAAAAAATTGACGACCGAATTAGTGAAACCCTTGTTCAAAATGGAGTTACAGTTTCCGAAGAGACACCTATGAATACCGAAACGATCGGAAGTGTTATCGATCGACTTTCGATTATGGCGCTTCGTATTTATCACTTAAAAGAGCAACTGGACCGAACCGATGTCGGGGAAGAACACTTTCAAGGGGTTCGCCAGAAAATTGATCGTTGCCAGCGACAGTACCTTGATCTTCAAGAGGCGGCTCAACGCCTTGTTGATGAGACTTTTTCCGGACGTTTGTACCACAAAACATACCGACAAATGAAAATGTACAACGATCCAACATTAAACCCCTATCTTTACAAAGGGGGGACCAAGGTCGCCTAGGCCGACTTTGGTAAGAGTGGCTTGTGTCTCTTTACGTCCTCCTCTTTACGTCAAATATGGTGCCGTTTGAAGAGGCTGATGGAAAGAAAGCCCTTGTGGAAAGAGTTCCTAGTCGGGAGGAAGGCTCTAAGCCGCGTTTGAAGACTCGTCGGAAGAGCCATGTTTTTGGGGTGGTTCGCCGATGATTTTGTAACAAGCGCCGAGAACCATTTCGGTGGTGATTGCTTGCATCGCTCGGTTATCTCTTCCTTTACGTTGTTTTCGATTTCCATATTGGTAGAAAACCTGAAGTGAGATATTTTGTTGACCATAGGGGCCACAAATGGTCGGAAGAGTCGGGCCGTAAAGGCCAACACACCGTGCACCGACAGCAGCCGCAAGATGAAGGGGGCCGGTGTCCGAACCGAGGAAAAAAGTGGCACGTCTTGCAAGTGCCCCAAGCTCCAGAAGATCGGTTTTGGGAGCCAGGGTAACGGCAGGGGGGGCCTCCTTTTGGATGGTTTGAGCAAGATCGAACTCTTTTTTACCAGCCCAAACGATAAGACTTGGTAATTGGTGTTTATCCCAGAGATTTTGGGCGACTTGGGCATACCGATTGTAGGGCCATAGTTTTGATTCCCAGCCAGCGCCGACATTCACAAGAGCAAAGTGACCTGCCGGAAAGTTGTTGGCAAGGTAGCTCTCCATTTTTTGGTGAGCAGAAAGGGGGATATGGATATCAAAATCGACAGTCGTTGTCTCTTTAAGGTTGAGTGGGGCCAAGAGCTCAAGGTACTTCTCAACGACGTGCTCCTGCTTGGGTTTAACAAGGTGGTTGTTTAGCCATGGAGCGATCTCACGTCCTTGTCCTTTTGCAAAGCCGATTCTGTTTGGGCATCCTGAAAGCCAGAGGGCGGCACTACTTTTGGTGAGGCTTTGTGCGTCAAAGGCGACATCGAAGTGATATTGGCGAAATTGTTTTCGAAGGTGCCAGGCTTCTCGTGGCCGACGAAGCCAGTTTTTGGGCAGTAGCCAAAGGTGATCAATCGACTTCTGGGCAGAAAGGAGGGGGGCAGCAGGGCCTTGTTGAACGAGCCAGGTAATATGGCAGCGAGGGAAGTGCTTTCGTAACGCATTGGCTAAAGGCAACGTATGGATACAATCGCCAATAGCACTGAGGCGTGCAATTAAAAATCGCGGTTTGTGGGAAAGCTTCATGCTGCCGGAGGTAAAGGTAAGTGGGAGGGGTTATAGGTTAACACTGCCTCTGTTTACATCGAATCGAAGCACATGTCTACCTTCAAAAAAGGGTATAGATCGGTACTCATTTTCTTTCAGGGAAACCCTTTGCCAATGAAAGCGGCCTATGATGGCAAAAAGTGAAGGAAAGCTCAAGGCCAATTTTTTAGACCTCCCGACCAAGGTGAGGCTTCTGGTATTTTTGCCGGAAAATCCGTCGCCGAAATTTAAGGTAAAGCGGTCGGTGACCCATTGATTCCGGAATTCGGTTTTGTAGAATGGGAGGGTGTTTTTGTGATATAGGGCTGCCTTTATATTTGTTTATTCGACCGTTATAGCGTCTCTATTTCGAGACGTTCTATTGCCCTATTATTATTTTTAACTTTTGTTTTTTATTTTGTCTTTTTTAAAAACGAGGCAAGGTAACAACGTGTGAGGGAATCATGTCGGAAAATACAGAATCGCGATCGCCTTTGAGTTTATCACGAATAATCGTTTGGGGGCTAGCGCTTGTGATCGTTCTTTTTATGGGGCTCTACTATGTCGCTGCACAAGGATTACCTGAGGCCGAGAAAGAGTTTAACACGATCCATGCTGCTGTTTCGATCGAAGGGGTCGATGAAAAAGTTAAAGTCGCCGAAGCGAGTGCTGTCGGACAAATGAATTTTTTCAGTTACATGCAACGATGGGTTGGTACGGACGAGAATCAAATCGAGTTTAGGGTTTCGGTATCTGAGCCGAAGCTATTAGGGCCAAATCGAGATGGCGAAGCAGGAAAAAAATTCGGTATTGATTTTACCCCATTGAAACAGGTTAGCTATATTGACGAGCTTAATGTTAAATTTTATGGCGATTATCGCTTGCGCCATGTCGATCTAAAAACCCTAGGTGAATTAAAGGGTGTCAAGAAGCTTAGTGTTGTGGCGAGTCACCGAGTTATTACAGAAAAAGATGTTGAGTCACTTTTGTCGGCCGCTGCTGAGCTGCTCGGGCTAGAAGTTTTACATATTAGCACAGGCGACTTTACTTTAAATTTAGAAACAAAGATGCTTTACCCGGGGGAGAGTCTCTCCGAAGATCGTCAAACGGTTGAAGGCGAGGCGAACTATAGTGGCATATTGAATGAAGCTTCACGAGGATACCTTGCGAAAATGACCGATTTAGTCGAATTGAAAATTCAGGTTGGTAACGATGATTGCGATATTTTTGCTAATCTACCAGCATTGAAGACTTTGGATCTGGATGGGTCACGATTAGGGCTCGAAGGGGCAAAAAAAATAAGTGAACTGCAAAATTTAGCAAGTCTTGATGTGGGGTATACCTTGCTCCATCGGAATGAAGAGATCGCTGCTATCTTAAAAGAGGGGCTTCCTGAAACGACGACTCTTTTGCCCGAAGAAAGATCGGCACCAAGTGGGGGTCGCGGTGGAGAAGGAGGTCGCCCTCCCGTCTCTGGTGATGGTGGTGGCGGAGAAGGATCTGGAGGAGGAGGTCGCTCTCGCATGTCAGGTGATGGTGGCGGAGAAGGAGCTGGAGGGGGAGGTCGCGCTCGCATGTCAGGTGGCGGAGAAGGAACTGGTGGAGGAGGTCGCTCTCGCATGTCTGATGATGATGGTGGAGAAGGAGCTGGAGGTCGCTCTCGCATGTCAGGTGGTGGAGAAGGAGCTGGAGGAGGTCGCGCTCGTGGCCCTGGTGATGGTGGTGGAGAAGGAGGGCGTTCTGGTGGATCTGGTGATGGTCATTAATCACAGAGCTTTCTTTGCGGTCATTATCCTTCTTCCGGTTTATCCAGATGAGATAAACAATATCAAAACCCTTGTTGCCGTTTGACAACAAGGGTTTTTTTGCTTGTGATTTTTTACATGCCAAATTTTCTCGGAAGCGATCTACTGGGTAGACTTCCAATTGCATTAAAAGACATTAACTAATGAAACTAACAGATATAATCATAAGATTAGCCCCTGTAACATTTCCACTAGCCTCCAGTATAGGGTTCTTTTTAGGAGGAGGATCGCCGGTATTTTTGATTCCGCCCTATTTATTCGATGATGGTATCGTCTATGCGCTAATTTTACCTCAGTTTTTCCTTGGAGCTGTAATCTGTGTTAGAAATTATTATAAGCCTGTTAAGGTCTCTCCAGACTCTGGGCTGGGGAACCCGTCAGTAAATATTTTTATTGCATGGTGCACCCTTTTGTTGCTTTGGGGTATTTATTTAGGAACTGGGGTAGCAACGCTTTAAGGGAATTGATCTTCTGGGGACAATTTCGCGCCGTGGACTTGGACGCTGGAGTAAAACAATTTTTTATAAAGGACTTAGTAATGAATTTTACTTTTTCTAAAAGTTGTGTCATTCTATTATTTTTTCCCTCTCGACCACTAGGAAAATGATCCTTTGTGGGTACCTCTAAAATATCGGTAGTCGTTTTTCGGTTGAAACGTCTCTCTAAAAATAATAAGATGGGGAGGGAGTATTTGGAACGAGGAACTATCTGGAACTTACTTGGAACTATAAGAGAGGCCTCTTATGCTAATCTATTACCAAAAGTACTCTCTCCCAATCGTCTCCTTTGGGATCCTTCTTTTCGTTTTTTGCGTTGCAGAGATCGTTACGACTCCAACTCTCTCTGCCCATGCATTAATAAAGGAGGGCGATGCTAACCTCCCTGTTAATGACATAAAAATCGACGGCATAAAAACTGCCAGGGAGCGGATCGAGGCTGCAAAGAAAGAATCGTCGACTCACCTTGACCTTTCGATGCTAGGTCTTAAAGAATTGCCCCCAGGACTCTTTGAGCTGGAGGGGTTGAAAACCTTAGACCTTTCGTACAATCAGCTAACAGAGTTACCGTCAGATATTACCCAGCTAGAGAATCTAGAGGAGTTTCACCTTTTCTTTAATAAACTGACGAGTTTGCCCTCTGAAATTGGCCGGTTAGAGAACCTAAAACGCCTTAGTCTTTCGATCCTAGCTCTTAAGGAATTACCGCCAGAACTCTTTGAACTGGAGGGGTTAGAAAGTTTAGACCTCACGAGTAACCATCTAACAGAATTACCGCCAGCTATCAAAAGTCTGACAAATCTGCAGACCTTAAACCTCATTAATAATAATTTAACGAGTTTACCCCCTGAAATTGTCGAGTTAGAGAATCTAAAGGACCTTGATCTTTCTCTCAACCAACTGACGAGTTTTCCTCCCGAAATCGGTCGGCTGGAGAATCTCCAAACCCTTAGCCTTCGTTCTAACGAACTGACGAGTTTTCCCTCTGAAATTGTCCAGCTAGAGAACCTGAAGGACCTTAACCTCTCTCTTAGCGGCTTGACGAATTTGCCTCCTGAAATTGGTCGGCTAGAGAATCTTCAAATCCTTTACCTTTCCTCTAACGGGATGGCGAGTTTACCCCCCGAAATTGGTCAGCTGGAGAATCTAAAGGAACTTGAGCTTTCCTTTAACAGACTAACGAATTTACCTTCTGAAATTGGTCAGCTAGGAAATCTGGAGGGCCTTAACCTTTCCTATAACAAACTAACGAGTTTACCCCCTGAAATTGTCGAGTTAGAGAATCTAAAGGACCTTGATCTTTCTCTCAACCAACTGACGAGTTTTCCTCCCGAAATCGGTCGGCTGGAGAATCTCCAAACCCTTAGCCTTCGTTCTAACGAACTGACGAGTTTTCCCTCTGAAATTGTCCAGCTAGAGAACCTGAAGGACCTTAACCTCTCTCTTAGCGGCTTGACGAATTTGCCTCCTGAAATTGGTCGGCTAGAGAATCTTCAAATCCTTAGCCTTCGTTTTAACGAACTGACGAATTTACCCCCCGAAGTTATTCAACTAAAAAATCTAACCTACCTAGAATTGAATGACAACTTATTCTCACCAAAGGAGAAAGCCCGCCTGAACAAGAAGATAAAAGAGGTGCTAAAGAATATAATAGATATTTTTGGTAAGTAGATTCCCGTTGCCAACGGCTTTTTGTTTCCAGGTTTTGAAATCGCTCTTGCTCTATATCTCCCCGATCGCCCGAATCGCCTAGGTTGCGACAGCGGAAAAGCGACCTTTTAAAAATTGTCAAATCGTCACTGAAATTTCACAAAAGGGGTCAGTTTCGGCCATTTTTTGGTAAAGATAGAGCAGTTTTCTCCAGAAATTGCCTTCTTTTTCTACCCATATCGGGTGGGGTAGTTTTGGCAAAGGGGTGTCTTTTCAAGAGGCTAGGTATCTATCCTTTTTAGGAAATTGTTGCACGGCAAATCGTCGCAACGACGACCGATCGGGCCCCACCATGAAGGAGTGCTTTGGTCGCCTCATTAGCCGTTGCGGCTGTCGTTAAAATATCGTCAACAAGGAGGATCGACTTATCTTGTAACCTCTTTGTATAAAAAGGCTTAAAGGCATTTTTAGTGTTCTGAATACGGGTCGTTTTAGGGAGAAGGGCCTGTTTTTGAATTTCTCTTGTTAACCGCAATGCTTTTGGTAGAAGGGGGATTTGTGAAACGGCGGCGATCCCACGTCCGATCTGAGCTGCCGTCTGGTATCCTTGGGTGACCCATTTTCGGTAGGAAACGGGGATAGGGACAAGGTAATCAAAGGTTGTGTCAATATACTGTAACCTCTTTTTGTACAATAGTTTACCAAGGGAGTAGGCGAGGTTTTGGCCACTCAGTTTCTTCATTTTTAGAGTTGCCTGATGGAGTGAATCTTGGTAAATTCCGAGGGTGATTGCGCTTTGGAAACGGCATTTTGTCTCAAGGCAAAAAGGGCACGAGTTTTGGAAATTGGCCAAAGGAAAGGCACACCTTTTGCAAAAATGTCCCTCTTTGTGATTGAGGAAAAGGCTTTGGCAGTTCTGGCAGAGATGGGGGCCAAACGAGTCTGCTATAGTAGCTTTTTGACAGAATGTGCAGACTGGTTGTTCGACAAGATTAATAAGTGAATGGAGAAACCGGTTGAAGGGGTAAAGACCCATCATAACTCTTTTGATATTAAGTGGTTGTGTAGACAAAGTATCTCAGGTTTTATAGCAAAAAAGAGCTTGATAATAAAGCAAAAAGTAAATTTTAGGGAAACTAAAAATGGCTACTGGTAGAAATGTCAGGTAATGCCTAAGATGGACTACCTCTTTTCGGAGAAAGTTCTTACAATCTTTCTTTAGCGGGGAGATTCAGCCCCTTGAGGTCCTTTTAGGGGGTGATAGTGGTAAAAATTACAAATCTGGAGAATCGTGGTTATGTCAACAACAGACTCATCTGCTAGTTCCTCCGTAAAAGGTTCGCTAAGTCAGCGGGCGAAATGGGCTGGCGCTCAGCCCATTTCTGATCTGATGCACAGGGCGATTAGCAATCCTGATTTAATTTCACTAGCGGCAGGTTTTGTCGACCAAATGACCCTGCCTGTGGAGACGACAAAAGCGGTCGTTAACGCTATCTTAAACGACCCCAATGAGGCAAGAGCAGCGCTGCAATATGGAACGACCCCAGGGCACGCCCCTCTACGGCAGTATATTCTTGATCGATTGAAAAAAGAGGATCAATCACCGATTGTTGACGCCCTGACAATCGATCAGATCGTCTTGACTGCCGGTAGCAACCAGTTGCTGCATTTGGTCGCTGACAGTTTACTTGATCCTGGGGATATTGTCCTTTGTGCTGCCCCGACCTACTTTGTTTTTATGGGGACTCTAAGTAACTTGGGTGCAAAGAGTTATGGTGTTAAATCTGATGATAATGGGATGGATCCTGATGCGTTAGAGGCAGCCCTGAAACGACTCGAAGCCGAGGGGGAGTTGCACCGGGTTAAGGCAGTTTACCTAGTGAGCTATTTTGATAATCCACGAGGGGTTTCGCTACCTCAGGATCGTCGAGAGAGAATCGTGGAGATTGTCAAACGGTGGTCCTCTAAACAAAAGATTCATATTCTCGAAGATGCCGCTTATCGTGAGCTCAATTATTTTGCGGGCGATATTCCCAGTATGTTGTCTGTTGATACTGGTTTAGACACGGTTGTTTTGGCTGGAACTTTTTCCAAGTCGTTTTCTCCAGGGATTCGAGTAGGTTGGGGAGTTTTACCGAGACATTTAATCGATCCGGTCTGTTTTCAGAAGGGAAATATCGACTTCGGGTCACCAAATTTCTCCCAGCATATCGTCAATAAAGCGGTCGAAATGGACCTCTATGATCGGCATGTTCAGACAGTGCGTGATGGCTACGAGGTGAAGCTCAAAGCGACGTTGGATGCGGTAGAGGAACATTTTTCGGGCATGGATGGAGTTACGTGGACAAAGCCGGAAGGAGGGCTTTATGTCTGGCTTGCTCTTCCCGAATCGATAAACACCGGCCCTTCTGGTGAGCTTTTTGAGTTAGCTGTTCAAGAAGGGGTTCTCTATGTGCCGGGTGAGTATTTTTACCCTGAAGGTGGTGAGCCGATTCAACAAAATGCTCTTCGCCTGACCTTTGGTATGCAAGATCCAAAAAACATTTTCAGAGGTGTCGAATTATTGGCCGGTGCCGTCAAAAAGATCCTCTAAGTGTTTTAGGGTTGGTAGTTGCTCAGGGTTGACGGTCGATAAAAAATAGTGGCCCATAGATCTATTGTTTAGCCTCTTTCGAAAAAGTGAGAGAGGCTTTTCTATTGTAGAATCAGAGAACTATCTTGAGCTATTTCTGGAAGTCTTTCCCAGTGTGAAAAAGGAAAGACTGGTATTACAAATCTTTTCAAGATTTTCTAGAATGAAAGATACTGTTTTAATGTTGCCAGGTTTGGCTTTGCATTGTCGATTGTTCCTCAAGCCCATTTTTCTTTGGCTTTTCTAAACGATGACAATATTAGATCGTTATATTTTGTTTCTGTTTGCCAAGGTTTTTCTTGTCTGCTTTGTGAGTTTGACAGGGCTTTATATTATTGTTGATATCTTTAGTAATCTAGAGGAGTTTTTACGGTACGGCGAAGCCGAGGGTGACCTTGTTTCAATGTTGCTGCGTTACTATGGAGCCAGGGTTTTCGACTTTTTTGGTCGAACGAGTAGCCTTCTTTCCCTCGTTGCGGCATTAGGGACGATAACTCTTTTGAAGAGGGGAAACGAGTTTACCGCTTTGCAGGCGGCCGGTATTACCAAGTTCCGTATTTTGGTGCCTTTGATGGGAGCAGGGCTGATCGTCGGTAGCCTGGGTGTCGTTAATCGAGAAGTCTGGTTGCCACGCTTTCAAGAAGATCTTAGCCACAACGCCCAAAACCTTACCGGAGGGCAGGCCAAAATTATCCACGCCGATCGTGATTATAAAACAGATGTTTTTATTTCAGGGCACCGTGGGTATCAAGATGAACAGCGAATTGAAAAACCGCAGTTTTCCTTACCCCAGACGATGGAAAATTTTCGGGGTGTTCTTGAAGGGGCGAATGCCTATTATCAACAAAAAACTGATGAACGGCCAAGTGGATATTTAATCAAAGGGGTAACTCGCCCTACAAATATTTCTGAAATTGAGGAGGTCGTATCAGACGACGCCTCGATAGTTATTTATACCCCTAAGAAATCATCATGGCTCGCTTCAGATGAATGTTTTTTGGTGACAGACCTTTCCTTCGATCGGCTGATTCGTGGCTCAAATTGGCACCTTTATGCGTCAACAGCAGAGATAATTTCCAGGATTCATCACTCAAGTTCCCATTTTCAGATTCAGGCTCGGCTAGCGATTCATCACCGGCTAGTTCACCCTTTTGTCGAGTTTACCTTTTTCCTTCTGGGATTACCCCTTATTGTCTGTGGTGGTGGGCAAAAATTCTTTGTAACGGCCGCTTGGTGTGGGGGTGTTGTGATATTGTATTACCTGCTCTCGATTGGGTTTCAGTTTCTGGGAGGGAGTTTATTGTCACCTACTTTGGCCGCCTACGGACCATTGTTTGTTTTTGCACCACTTTGTAGCGGTTTTTTTCATCTTTTGTGGAAATGATTTTCGGAACCGTTCTTACTTGGGAAAGGTAAGAAATCGCCTACCCTTTCTACTTGACCTTTGTCTGAATTTGGTAAAATAGTGTAAATCGTTTTTAGAGGTTCAAGTCGCTGTAGGTCTCTTCAAGGGTGGGTATTTTCCCTTACGGGATCTTTTTCAGCTTTGCTTGTTGACTGTAACCCTTTCCATATAGAGTAAATATGATGTCAGATAAACATTCTTCACAGACACCGTGGGTCGACGGTCTGACGATTGACCAGGTGCTCAAGCAGACAGTTAACGAGAACAAGGACCAAGACGCCTTGGTTTTTACAAATTTGGGCCATCGGAATAATTGGCAAGAGTTTTATGAAGAGGTCGAAAAGACGGCCAAGGCGCTCTTGGCTATGGGTATTCAGAAGGGGGAGCATGTCGCGATTTGGGCGACAAACGTTCCCGAATGGGTTTACTTACAATTTGCCACTGCCCGCATTGGAGCGGTTCTGGTGACTGTCAATCCCGCCTATCGTCCATTTGAGCTTGAGTATGTATTAAAGCAAAGTGACTCCGTCGCTCTCTTCCTCGTCGACCGGTTTAAGAAGTCGGATTATCACAAAATGGTTACCGAAGTCTGTCCCGCTCTGGCAACGAGTGAGCCGGGAAAGTTGTCGAGCGATAAATTCCCTAAACTACGATCGGTTGTTTCCCTCAAAGGGGATTGTCTAGAGGGTGCCTATAATTGGCAAGACATTTTAGAAATGGGGGAGGGGGTGACCGCAGAAGAGCTGGCCACTTCCGAAGCTTTGCCCTCGCCGGATGAACCCATTAATATCCAGTACACTTCAGGGACAACAGGCTTTCCCAAGGCAGCGACGCTTAGTCATCGGAATTTGTTGCTTAACGCCTACTATATCGGTTTTTGTCAAAAAATGACCAATGCCGATAAAATTTGCATTCCGGTCCCATTCTATCATTGCTTTGGATGTGTATTAGGGACATTATGTTGTGCGGTCTTTGGCTCGACCATGGTTATTCCGGAAGAGTACTTTCAGCCCGATAAAACACTTGATGCGATTGAGCAAGAGGGAGCAACCTCACTTTACGGGGTCCCGACGATGTTTATTGCTCAGCTTGAAGACGAGACCTTCTCTTCTCGGAATCTTACGACGTTACGGACGGGAATCATGGCAGGTAGCCCTTGCCCGATCGAAGTCATGAAGCAAGTTATCCATGAAATGGGGGCAAGTGAAATGACAATCGCTTATGGTGAAACCGAGGCCTCCCCGGTGATTACTCAAACTCGGACCGATGATCCGCTAGAGCTACGGGTGGAAACGGTCGGTAGAGCCCTCCCCGATGTCGAGGTCAAAATTGTTGATCCTGAGTCAGGGAACGAACTGGGGGATAATGAGCAGGGAGAGTTATGTTCTCGTAGTGCTATGGTCATGATTGGTTACTATGGAGACAAAGAAGCGACCGATGCGGCGATCGATAAAGAGGGCTGGCTCCATACCGGCGATCTCGCAGTCCGTCTTCCAAACGGTTATTTCCGTATTACAGGCCGAATCAAAGATATGGTTATTCGTGGGGGAGAAAATATCTATCCTCGTGAAATTGAAGAGTTTTTGTTTACTCACGAGTCGATCGAGCAGGCGGCTGTTGTTGGTCTTCCTGACAAGAAATACGGAGAAGAGCTCTGTGTTTGGATTAAGCTGCGTGGTGATCAAGAAATGACACCTGAAGAGGTCCAAAATTTCTGCAGAGGAAAACTGGCTCACTACAAGGTTCCACGTTATGTCAAGTTCGTTACTGAGTTCCCTCAGACGGTAACGGGTAAAATTCAAAAGTTCAAAATTCGAGATATTATGAAAGAGGAACTCGGTCTGAGTGAGGAGCAAACGGCTTAAGGAGCGAGACCGACCTTATTGCCTCTCTCGGTTCACTTGGAAGCTTGAAGTTTTGCAAATAGCGGTGTGCCGTTGGTTTGTCATTTCGAAAAACTAGACAAAAAACGTTGTATTTGCCCTCGGAATCTTTATATACTAACGATATGAGCTTTGGGTAAAAAGAGTGATATTGCTCGTCATTTATTGTTTTAATTTTGCCTTTTGACGATGGGATATTTTGAATGATCGATAATTCATGGGCTATGCGAACGCTAGGGACAATCGCTTGGATCGTAGTCACTGTTCCCTTTGTATGTGGAGGAAAAACTATTGGCCAAGAGAGCCATCAGGGTGCCAAAGTAGTTTCCAGCAGTAGGTCAGACGAGACCGTTCCACCTGCAGGCCAAGCGACACTGGTTGCCGATCTCGTTCTCTATAACGGTAAAATAGCAACCGTTGCACCACAAGGAGAGCAGTATGCGGAGGCGATCGCCGTTCGGGGAGATAAGATCATTTTTGTCGGTTCCGATGAAAAAATTGTTTCGTATCTTGGAGAGAAAACTAAAAAAATTGATCTCAATGGCAAGCTTGCTATTCCAGGTTTTATTGAGGGGCATGCCCATTTTGTTGAAATTGGTGAAGGGATGCAAAATGTTCAGCTCATGGATGTCAAAACATGGGACGAGCTCATCGACAGGGTCAAAGCCGCTGCCGAGAAAGCACCACCTGGAAGTTGGATTATCGGTAGGGGATGGCACCAGTCGAAGTGGGAAAATCTACCTGGTGACCACCTTGATGGCTACCCTATTCACGATCGACTCAGCCGTGCGGTACCGAATCACCCTGTTTGGTTAACTCATGCGAGTGGCCACATGGCGTTAGGGAATTCGAAAGCGATGGAGCTTGCCGGTGTGAATGCCCAAACCCAAGACCCACCTGGTGGGACGATATTGAAAAAAGCCAACGGTAACCCGACCGGGGTATTTCGTGAAAAATCGACCGCCTTGGTCGACCGAGTTCATAGCAGGCACCTTGCTCGTCGAACCCCCGAAGAGGTTAAGGCCCATCTTTTGCGTTCCATTGAACTTGCCGGCCAGGAGTGTCTCTCGAAAGGGGTGACCACCTTTAACGATGCAGGGGTACCAACAAGCACTGTCGATGTCTACCGTCAGTTAGCCAAAGAGGGAAAACTCCCTGTCCGTCTCTGGGTGATGCTTAGTGAAGGAGATGAAGTCTTAGCCAGAAAACTTTCTTACTACAAGATCATCGGTGAAGGAAATAATTTTTTAACGGTTCGTGGCATTAAGAGAATGCTTGACGGGGCACTCGGTGTCCACGGTGCTTGGATGTTGCACCCTTATGAAGACCTGCCTACTTCGATCGGGCTGAATACAACCTCACTTGACTCGATGAAAAAGAGTGCTGAACTTGCTATGAAGCATGGTTTTCAGTTGTGCGTTCATGCAATTGGTGATCGAGCAAACCGGGAAATTCTGAATATTTTTGAGCAAGAGTTTAAGAAAAATCCTCAGAGTAAAGACCTTCGTTGGCGAGTTGAACATGCTCAACATCTTGACGCTGCTGATATTCCCCGTTTTGGGCAGTTAGGGGTGATCGCCTCGATGCAAGGGATCCATTGTACTTCAGATGCGGTTTTTGTTGTTCAACGTTTAGGATTGCGTCGATCTGGCCTGGGCGCCTATGTGTGGAGAGACATTCTCCACTCTGGCGGAGTTGTTAATAACGGCACCGATTCCCCAGTTGAAGACATCCGTCCAATAGCGAGCTACTATGCGACCGTTTCGAGAAAGCTCAAAGACGGCACCCGTTTCTTTCCTGAACAAGCCCTTTCTCGTGAAGAAGCGCTTCGAACTTATACCTACAATGGGGCTTACGCTGGCCACGAAGAAAAATTAAAAGGATCGCTTGAAGTCGGTAAGTTGGCCGATATTGTCGTCCTTTCACAAGACATTTTAACGATTGAAGAAGACAAGATTCCTGAGACCCGCGTTCTTTATACAATCGTCGGTGGTAAGGTTTACGAGGTAGGAAGTGACCGTAAGGTTACCGCATGGAACTAGCAAGTACTAGCTTCGATGAAAGATTTTTCGATGGCTGTCTAGCTGATAGTATCTAGCTGACAGTATGAACGAACATCTCGTTTTCCATCCCTGTGATGACGTTGCTGCCAGCGACGAATACAAACGTATCACCGGGGTGAAGGCATTCGTTTGCCTTTCCCCAATCTTGGATATGTTGCCGCAGGGCGACTTGATCGTTCAACGGAATATCAATAAGTGGGATTATCCCCCAGAAGAGCCCCATTTGTCTTAGGGTCTTTGGATCGTTACTTAGTCCTAAAGTCGGTATGAAATCCCGTTGTTTTGCTTTACTAAGGGCAGTTGCTCCTGAATGGGAGGCGACGACGACCATTTTCGCGTGAATTCGTTTGGCGACGGTCGCTGCCCCTTGTAACATCGCCGAGGTAATCGGGGCTACATGTTGTGAGCGAAGTTGTGGCAATGGGGGGAGAGACTTATCGCGTAGTGTCTGCTCGGTCGAGTGCATGATACGATTCATCATTTGAACCGCTTCAAGAGGGTATTTGCCAATAGCCGTTTCTCCTGAGAGCATACAGGCGTCGGCACCATCTAGAATCGCGTTGGCGACATCGGTAACCTCTGCCCGCGTCGGTCTCTTGGTACGTTGCATACTGTCGAGCATTTGTGTAGCGACAATGACAGGTTTACCCAATTGGCCACAAAGATCGATGATTTTCTTTTGCAAAACGGGCATTTGGGCGACGTCAGTTTCGACTCCCATATCACCTCGGGCAATCATGATTCCGTCTGAGACCATAACGATCTCTTGAAGGTGGTCGACGGCCTCTTGTTTTTCAATTTTTGCAATAGCGAAAGCGTGTGAATTGTGTCGGTCGATGATCTTTCGAAGGCCGGTTATATCTTCGCTTGATCGGACAAAACTGAGGCTAATAAAATCGACCTCGTTTTGGGCGGCCCAATCTGCATTTTGGGCATCACGATCGGTAAGAGCAGGGACACTAAGGGTCGTTTGAGGCAGGTTAATCCCTTGTCGAGTGCGGATCTGTCCACCACCATCGACTTCACAGACAACATGGTCGTCATACTTTTCAACAACAACCATGCTCACGGTACCATCAGCAAGAAGGACCGGTTGGCCGACTTCGAGCTCGTCAATGAGTTTGGGGTAAATGCTGGTCAATTCCTCTCTTTTGTCTGAGACATCACCACGAATAAAGGTAAAGCGGTCTCCTTCGTGACACTCGGTCGGTTCGACAGCTAACAGGCCAAGGCGGATTTTAGGCCCACCAAGGTCGACCAAAGTTCCGACGGAGCGGCCACTGATCTTGCTCGCTTCTCGAATGTTGTTGAGAGTATGTTGATGTTCTTCGCGGGTACCGTGGGCGGTATTAATTCTAAAAACATCGACACTTGCCTCAATGAGTTTGGCCAACATTTCTGGAGTGTTACACGCAGGGCCGACAGTGGCGATAGTTTTGGTTCTGGCCCGATGGTAGAGGAGGTCGGTCGCTTTATGGTCCATGTGGCTACCTTGGTTCGTTTTTTTTGCAAAAGAGAGGAGGGGCTCTTTAAGAGTGGATTCTATCATACTACGTACCTTTTGGTTTTATGAAGAGCAAATTCGAAAAGAGGTTTGTGTTTATATCTCCTTTGGAAATATAAACTAGGTGCCTTTTCGGTTGTTTTCCCTCTTAGATCATTGCCGGTTAGACAATGATGAGGCGCTCAACGATACCTTTTTTGTATTAGGTTTCCGCGAGAAAATTTTTCAAAAAAGGGAATTTAAACTTAAAATCAGTATCAAGAAGCTTTTTGGGGAGGACAAACTGGCTTGAGAGGAGCATCTCTTTGCTCATTTCACCCAGCCCTAGCTTTAAAAGTAGAGCTGGGAGGTGGCAGAAAGCGGGTCTGTTTACAGAACGGGCGACGAGTTGGGTAAACTCCCTGTTCGTTACCGGATGAGGGGAAACAAGGTTTACAGGCCCCGAAATGTCATCGTCGGCAAGAATATGCTCAACTGCATTGAGATAATCAGCGAGGGCTATCCAGCTCCAGTATTGCTTTCCCGTCCCAAATTTGCCGCCAAGACCCCAACGAAAAAAAGGTAGCATTTGCCCAAGGGCACCACCAGCTTTGTCGAGAACAAGGCCGGTTCGGAAGTAGCAAAGCCGGGTCGAATGATGCGAGGATGATTTTTTGACAATAGCGGCCCCCTCATTTTCCCATTTTTGACAAATGTTCGAGAGAAAGCCCGTTCCGTGGCCACTCTTTTCGGTCAGTTCTACCTCGGTATTGGCAGGGTAATAACCAATTGCCGAGGCACTAAGAAATATTTTTGGTGGTAAAGAGAGAGAAGATAACTGATCGACTAGAAACCGCGTTCCTAAAACCCGGCTCTCTTCAATTTTTTTTCTGGCCCGCTGCGTCCAAATTCTAGCAACAGAGTATCCTGCAAGATGGATAAACGCGTCGAGTCCTTCAAGCTTTTCTTGCTCAATTTCACCATCTCTATAGTTCCAGTAAATGCTCTTTTTTTCGGTGGTTTTTTTTCGCATCAATCGATAGATGGTATGTTGCTTGCTTAACTTGCGAACAAGGGCTTTACCAATGAAACCACTGGCGCCACTTATGGCAATTTTCATGATATCGACCTCTGCTATTATTTGGTCTGGAGTTAAATTCGCACCACTTTACAGTCTACTAGATAATCCACTTCTTACGAAGTAGAAGATTGCCCCAAGCACTCTTGAAACCCTATTAAGGAAAGGTTAAGAGAAAGGATGCCTTGTGGTGTATGGGGTAACCTGAGCAACTGAGGGATAAAGGGAGCTAGCTCCCTTTTCTAGAAATCCGTTGTGCGAGGTTGTTTCCAACTGGAGAAAAAGTGGAAGACTCAAGAGTGCATTCCTCTTGTTGAATTATTTTAAGAAAAGGATTTTAGAGGGCTCTCTTTTTTTAGGATTGGGTTTTGGGAATTTTTATTTTTACAGTGCAGGATGAATGCTAGCATTGCTTATTTTTGACTTTTTTTTGCGTAGGGCTATTTCTAATCCCACATCGATGTTGGCGGAAAGGGGCGAATTTGCTAACTTGTCTCCCACCTGAGAGAATAAAAAATAACATTTGTTCTACAGTACTAGGAAACTCTTTCATTGAACTTTATCAAAAGAAGGGATGATTCCGTTTATGTGTCGACCGCCTGAGGAACAACCACGAATCCGTACCCGCTGGCTAATTCGTCGTGACCTTCCAGCAGTGCTCGAAATTGAGCAAACCTGTTTTGACTCTCCATGGCTGCCTTCTGAATGTGGCCAATGTTTGCAACAACGGAATTGTGTCGGTATGGTCACTGAGTTTGAAGACAAAGTGGTCGGGTACATGATCTATGAGCTACATAAACGTCGTGTTCATTTGTTAAATTTTGCCGTCGATGAAGGGTTTCGCCGCAAAGGGATCGCTACTCAAATGATCGGCAAATTGGTGAAGAAGCTATCAAATCACCGCAGAACCCGAATCGTTGTTGAAGTTCGTGAAACGAACCTTAGAGCGCAGCTCTTTTTTCGTAAATCTGGTTTTCGGGCGATCGATATTTTGCAAGGGACTTATGACGATACTTCAGAAGATGCTTATCAAATGGAGTACCGAGTCCCTAGCGCAATGGGTGTGGAAAAACCGCCCAGAAACCGAATCATTTACACTGTATAGCCTTTTGGACTTTCTTGGCTTCCATGGAGGGAAGACGATGAAAACGAAATTGATTTTTTGTCCCTTAATGTTGTTTGTTGGGCTCTCGCTTTTGGTCGGTTGTGGCGATTCTTCGGGTGACTTGCCACCGGCCTCTATTGATAGTAGCAACAAGAACAAGCCACAAGGGGGATTTCAGAATGATTTGATCACTTCACAAACCGACGTTGCGCCAAAGACGACGGCAGAAACAAAGCAGGCTAATAACTCTTTTGCAACACAGGCGACCACCAGCCAGATGGTTGATACCCAGGCAGTACAGGCAGCTCTTTTGCAAAATAGTTCTCGTGGAAAGAATGACTCTGTCGTAAGTAATCCTGCAGCGACGCCAGAAGAAGTGACAAAACGTTTTATGCATTGTTGGTTAAAAGAAAACGATCAAGAGACGTTGTTAGCTCTTTTAACACCAAAGGCCCGGAAGCTGTTGCCCGAGTATGACATTATCCCTCGAGTTGGGTCATCGGAACTGGCTACCTACGTTATCGGAAATGTAAAATATGTCGAAGCGCAGCCTCGTGGAGCCCATGTCGAGAGTAGCTATTCTGATCAGTTTGAGGGGCTTCAAGAAGACTATAACATTACTTGGGTTTTGCGAGAAGAACCGGAGGGGTGGCGAATCGTTGGAATGGCCTATGAAGTTTCTCCTGAAAAAGGGACACAATTTCTTAATTTTGAGAATCCTCAAGAGATCCTCAGTGTTTTACAGGGTGATGGAGAGACTGGTCAATAAATTATCTGGCTACGCGCTGCCGTTTTCTTGACGCCTTGGTATCTCGGTATTCGTGAAAACAGTAGTTTAAAGTCTCCCTAGGATAGGGGGCTTTTCTTGTTGTTCTTATGCCGATCGCGTTGTATTGAGTCGTAGTGGAGTCTCCATAAGGACGACTTTGTGAAAATAATCCCAATTTTGGAGAAAAACAGTTAAATTTATCTCGCCTAACCTTGACATCAGATTCAATAATGTTAACTTATTTTTTCTAAACTGTTTTTTTATTACATATTGCCTTAGCCTTTTGTTTTAAACAGGGCGCTACTTTTTAAGGTTAAAATCTGGGGCAATAGGTTGAATAAGAGAACAGAATGCTTTACGCAAAGAAGAGTGGCTGTTAAAGTAGGTTCTTTGTGTGGAGAAGTTTGTAACCGTAAGATGTCGCGTGTTTCGCGCTTCTTCGATAGATAGGTACCTATTTTTTGATACTTGGAGGATTCTAGAATGAATCGTATTGTTGCTTTCGGTGCTGCCGTCTGTTTTGCATTGGTCGGTATCGCTATGATTGGTAACGTTTCCGAAGCCGAAGCTGGCCGACGTACTCGTTGCTGTGAACCAAAAGTTAAATGTTGCAAACCAAAACGTGAACGTTGCTGTGCACCAAAACGTGAACGCTGCTGTGCACCTCGACGTGAACGTTGTTGTGCTCCTCGACGCGAACGTTGCTGTGCACCAAAACGTCAACGTTGCAGCGCACCTCGACGCGAACGTTGTGTAACTCGAGTTAGATGTTGTAGATAGGTAGCATAAGGCTTCTTAAGCTTTGTTCTTATTTATAATACCGATAATTGCTTGACTTAATTCTGCCCTGTTTTTATTCAAGCAAGTCAATTCAGACTGTACTCTTTACGAGTGCAGTCTGTTTTTTTATCTTTTCCATTTTGTGTGTGAAAAGGTCTTCTTTTGGCTACCAATTCAAAGGTGCTCAATTAGAATAAAAAGGCTGCCAAGGAACCAACTCCTTCCCATGTTTTTCGTCGAGCTGCTCAATGAATGATTCTTCTCCTCCCCCTCCTTCTGAGACGATCAAATCGGGGCTTTCCCTTTTTGTTATCTTTCATTTCTTCTTAATCTTTCTCGGGATGACCAGTTTCTCGGTATCGTCACAATTGCAGACAAGGCTTAACGGTGCTTTTGGGTGGTATACTCAGACCTTCGGTCTCGACGTCGAAGGGATTCCTTATCACTATACACTTGGTCAAGATGGTGGTTATCTTTACTCACTGGAAATTGAGTATAGAGAGGGGCCTCAGGCGGGTGAAATTTATTTACCGACAAGTGACCTTGCCAAGGGCTCCGACAATTACTGGCGTTTGCGAAATTATGTACGATTTTTCAATCTTATTATTGTCGAGAGTGGGACGGATACTGAGCCCCTTATGCCCTTTTTAAAGGCGATCGGTAAGCACTATCTAGCAGACCAAGATACCAAAATTACAGTACGCGTTCTCCAACATTACTTACGTCAAGAAAATATTGATGAGCCACTGACACCTATAGAAGGGGCCGTTTTTGAGGCCGATCTGTGGAAAAATAATGAGGGGAAAATTGTTGTTATACCTATTATGGAAAAGAAATTAACTGCCAACGTAACTCCTGAAACGCCAGAATCTTCAGATGTGATCAAGGAGAACTAAGGTGATGTTTTCAGAACTTATCAAAGAAGAATGCCAAGATCTGACCAAAGGTTTTCCTGAAGCCTGGGATCGATTTTGGTTTGCACCTTCTAGCGGCCATTTGAATTCCCTTTTTCGAATCGGTATTGCCCTTTTTGCTCTTAGCTATCAACTATTAATCGCTTTTCGGCTCAATGCCTGGTTTGGAGAAACGGGGCTTATCTCTCCAGATGTTATGGCTATCTATTATTCAGACTCGATAGCGACCCAGATTGGGGAAAAGATCTTTTTGTTCAACTACACCGGGATAGAGTCCGGTTTATGGGTAGGTTGGGGATTTGGAGTCGTCGTAACCCTTTGCCTGGTTCTTGGGATTTTCAGCCGAGTGAGTGCTATTTTAACCTTATGGGTTATCCTCTCTTACAGTTTTCAGGGGATGCTTCTTCGTGGGCACCATGAACCTGTGCTTTGCTTTTTACTTCTCTATCTTTGTATTGCACCGGGGGGGCGGTATTTTTCGATTGATCGAGGCTGGAAAGGGAAGAAAAGCTCTCTTTTACAGGATGTGTTTAGTGATTCGCTATGGCATACCTTTTCCCTACGCCTCATGCAGGTACACCTTGCCGCCTTTTATGGGATGATGGCTGCTGGAAAGCTAATGGGCTTCTCATGGTGGGAGGGAGAGGCATTGAATTGGATTAGCTCGCAGCCCGAATGGGGACTTGTTGACCTCACGTTTTTGTCGATTGGACGTGAAGGAAATTCAACGGCAGTCTCAAACTTTTTCACCCACACGATCGTTGCGTATGAGTTTGCCATGGCTCTATTGATATGGTATCGGCCAATTCGACTTTTTTTAATATTGGGGAGTATTCCTTATTGGATATCGATTTGGTTATTAACTGGGCTGACCACCTTTAGTTTTTTGATGTTACTGGCCGGTTTTGCCTTTTTGCTAGAAGCAATCGAAGCCCAGAGGAAAAGAGAGGCCTAGAAGCCAGGGGGCTTTTGTGTGAAATCCTATGGGCAAAGTAACGACATAAAAAAGGCCGCACAGTCGAGGCAGGAGACTGTGCGGCTATTGCAGCT
>JALCBQ010000026.1 GCA_028066335.1 Pirellulaceae bacterium | reverse complement strand
ACGGTTCCTTTGAACGCTGGGCGTATTGTTCGGCCTGGACTGCCAGGAGTTCAATGAGCAACGTATCAGCCTTTCTGATTGTGTGGGTAGCACTTTTGGTCCCTTGGTCTTGAATAATCTTCTGCACCGATTGAATATGAAGTGCAATACATTCCCGTGGGGCAAGCCCTTCAGCGACCAGCTGGCTCGAAAATGCAGTTATTGTCTCGTGAGCAAGATTGCCATAGACGATATGTTTTTGTAAAAAAGTCTGGTAAATTCGGACGAGACCTTCGGGAAAAAAAGGTTCTCCCTGGTCTGCTTGAGAGGGCTCTTCTGTCGGATTATGAGTCCGGGACGCGAGTCTCATCGCATTTATTTTACTGAGTTTCTCAAGTTCAGAGATAACAGTTTGTTGGTCTTTGATAATGTTTCCGACGGTGTGCGATTCGGTCTGCAATTGTGTCTGGTTTTCACGCAAAAGTCGATCATTCTCTGCGAGAATCTGATATTTTTCTTCGACCTTTTGTAGCTGTAGTGATAATGTCGCTGGAGTCGTATTTGCAAGAGATTGGTAACAGTCTGCACCAGCATGATGGCAGTCGATCCCTATCTCTGTTTCAGGTTGAATACCCAGAACAAGCAAGCCCCGAGTAGCGTCAAACCCTGAAACACATAAGGCCGAAATTGCCTCTAAAAGCTCTTTTTTGGGGAGAGAGCTGTAAATTAAAGCGATGTCAAATGGGCGCTCGCGAAGAAGAGTTAATGCGGGCAGCAATCCTTCTGCCATTGTAATATCCAGAGCGATCGATCTCTCTAAAGCGAGAAACTGTTGCAGTTGCAAACCACTTGGGTAACCACTTTCCTCTTCTTCTGGGCAGAGGCCAAGGTAGAGAAGCCGCAACGGAGGCGTTGCTGGGTCGTCTCGATTTGAAGACGTGCTAGGAAAGGAAGTGGGCATAATAGTAAAGGCAAGAGGGGATTAGAAAATAGTAGAGAAGGGAATCTACTCAATCATAAAAACTTAAGGAGAAACCAAAGATAGCGAATTTTCCATGGAAATGCACTATCAGTTCTTGCTTGAGAGGGGCTTGCCGCTGAAAATGAGGGTTCTGCTTTGTATTTGAAGGGTTCACAATGAAAATTGGGTATTTAGATTGTCACAGTGGTATTAGTGGTGACATGATGTTAGGGGCATTAGTCGATGTCGGTGTTCCTCTTGAGGTGTTACAAAACGGGATTGATTCTCTCGGTCTACCCAGCTGCCAACTGACCCGATCGACTGTGATGAAAAATGGATTTCGTGCCACTAAAATTGGTGTTGATTTTGAGCCCGAAAATGCTCACCGTCACCTTAGTGACATTACCAGACTAATCGATAGCAGCAAGGTCCTTTCGCCTCGACAAAAAGAGTTGGCGACAAATCTCTTTACCGAAGTTGCCAAAGCTGAGGCAAAAGTTCACGGAACAACGCTCGAAAAGGTCCATTTTCATGAGGTTGGAGCCGTTGATTCGATCGCTGATGTTGTCGCTGCTGCAATTGGTTGGGATTGGCTGGGGGTTGAAAAAATTGTTTCAAGTCCAATTCCTACTGGATCGGGAAAGGTAAAAATTGCTCATGGGCTCGTTTCGGTGCCAGCCCCTGCAACTCTTGAGATTCTAGCCGGTATTCCTCTCGGCGCTTCGCCTGTTGAGGCCGAGTTAACGACACCGACAGGCGCTGCGATTGTTAAGGTGTTAGCGACGGAATTTGGCCCAATTCCGCCGATGTGTGTCGAAGCGATTGGTTACGGTGCCGGAACTCGCGACTTTAAAGAACAGGCAAATATTCTTAGACTTATTATCGGGGAGGCCACCGAGGCGGATAACAGCCTACAGTCGTCAGAAGCACTCTGGCAACTAGAGACCAACCTAGACGATATTTCTCCTGAAATTGTTGGCTACGTTCAGGAAAAATTGTTCGCTCTCGGTGCACTTGATGTTTACTCGACACCGATTTTTATGAAAAAAAATCGGCCCGCCCT
Source organism: Pirellulaceae bacterium (assembly GCA_028066335.1). Taxonomy (GTDB): domain Bacteria; phylum Planctomycetota; class Planctomycetia; order Pirellulales; family Pirellulaceae; genus JALCBQ01. Next base: position 26,462 of record JALCBQ010000026.1, on the reverse strand, counting down.
TATGCTAACAGCCCTTGTTCTTTCAGAAAAACTGGCAGCTGCCAAAGAGATCCTCTTTACCGAAACCTGTACCCTAGGGATTCGTCAGCAGCTTATCGACAGGGATGTCCTTCGTCGTGAATCTTGTCAAATTGAGACAAAGTGGGGAAAGATTCTTGGGAAAATCGGATATTTGCCGGGAGGGGAGCCTTTTTTTACCCCTGAATACGAGTCGTGCCAGAAGATAGCGGCTCAAGAGAGTGTGCCACTTTGGTCTGTCTATGAAGTGGCAAAAAAAGGTTGGTCACCAAAGTGCTAGTTAAAAGCTCGGGTTTTTGAAAAAGAGGAGGAATTTTCTCCTATTGGTAAAAGAATAAGCTATCCTTCGATGGATATTTGTTTTCTTTTGCGAAGAGGATCGTTACTATGGGTTGGGAAATGCCGATATTGGCCATTGTTTCGACGGGTCAGGCGATGTTTCTGACTGGCTTGGGTGTGTTGGTTGTTATTTTGTTAAAGCGGCATTATCGGCTTACACGGAAACTAAAAAAGCAAAAAAAGACCCATTTTGTATCGACTGCTCCTCCTGCACTAAAGAAGAGAGAGCTCCTCATTGATGCTCCCCCTGAACTCCAGCGATGGAATGTCGAAATACACGAAATTGCCCGTAATTTAAAAGCAGAAATCACCACAAAAATGGTCGCACTTGAAGTCTTGCTTAAAGAGACGAAAGAGGCTGAGGAGCGGTTGAAAGAGCAGCTTTCCCAAACAACCGTAGTCCCAAAAGATCGGGTGATTAATGAACTGGAGACACCCTTGCCTGCAGCCGAAGAAGCTAACTGGGAAACATTGCACAAGGAGGCTCAAGATTTATTGCAAGAGGCAAATGACTGGAATTATGAAAAGGAAGGACTTGAGCCGACCAAAGGGGAGTTAGTCGATGAGGTAAGACGTTCTTTTTCCTCTGGGAATCCACCTTATCTCATTGCGGACGAGTTCGGCATTTCTATTCAAAAGGTCGAAACTATATTAACAACGGCAACGGGTGAATAAGGCGATAAAGCTTAACGAGCGTTTATTGTTGGTGACGAATCCAGTAGGTTACAAGCGGTCAAAATGACTTAGCCGACTTTTCGGAGAGGGGTGTCGTGACTCGGTCGTGGGGTTACTTTGAGTGATTGATTTTGGGGGCGACGTTCGCGGAGGAATCCGCGATTACCACCAGACAAAAATTTGACCATTTCGGTTACGGGGCCTTCGGGGAACTCTCTTTTAAGGGTTTCTATTATCTCTTCCCAACGCAAGTTTTTTCGATAAATGATTCGGTAGGCCGATTTGAGGTCTGTAAGTTCATCACGGGTAAAACCTTTCCGACGTAGGCCGACGAGATTCAGGCCAACAATTTTGTTGGTAACTCCGTCAATCATAACATAAGGTGGAGCATCTTGGACTAATTTTGCCATGGCACCGACCATTGCATGCTGGCCAACACGACAAAACTGGTGGATACCAGCACCACCTGCAATATAGGCGTGGTCTTCTACTTTGACATGACCTGCAATCATTGTGTTATTTACAAAGATACAGTGGCTACCAATGATGCTGTCATGACCAATATGAGCACCGACCATAAACAGATTGTTGTCACCAATAACAGTTTTATCGTTTTCACCGAGGCCAAGGTGGATGGTGACATTTTCACGAATTGTGTTGTTATCACCGATTCGGAGGCTGCCCCGTTTGTCGCTAAGCTTGATATGTTGGGCTCCTCCTCCGAGGATGGCTTGAGGATAGACGTAATTGTTCTTACCAAGAGTCGTGCCACTTTTGAGAATGACATGGTATTCAAGTGTTGTCCCGGCCTGAACATGGACTCCTTCTTCGATGACACAGAAGGGACCGACAGTCACATTATCTTCGAGGATTGCTTTAGGACTGATAATAGCGCTGGGATGAATAGTACCCACAAGAGCAGCTCGCTTCTAAAGGTATGTCACAAGAAACAAAACGTATCGATGGAATCAGGTCGGCATTACACCAAGAATCAAAAATTCTTCCAATAGAAGTTTGGCAATATTTACAATCTTTTTGAAAAATTTTTAGTCTTTGTTTTTCATCGGCATTCTTTACTCTCCCTTGACTTGAAAAGTGGTCAATTTAGCGATTCTCTTCTTCGTGGTAACATAGAGCAGGCCATAAGTCGCTTGACTGGGAAGGCTGGGCAGTTTGGGCCGTTTTGGATTGTGCCCTTTGCCAACTCAAACTGAGCAGGTAGACTAAAGGTGTTCCTAAAGGGGACTAATGACACATCAAAATATTGTAATTTATTCCTTATCCTCTCTACCACAAATGGAGGCGGTCAAACCATGACAGAAATCAACCTTGGAGAGCTAATACAACAAGGAGAGAAGCTTCAAGAAGAAGGGAAATTTGATGAAGCGATTCAGCGGTTTCAACAGGTTGTTGAAGCCAAAGAGGACTACGTCCTTGGCCATTTGACCCTCGCAGTTTTACATGGCAAGGTCGGCCAACACGAAGACGCAGTCAAACACGGTGAAAAAGCCTGCAAGCTTGAGCCAAACGAGCCATTCAATTTTACGGCAATGAGTGTTACGTATCAGCGTGCCTTTGCTGGGACTCAAAACCAGCAGTACATTCCATTAGCAGAAGAGGCCATGGCCCACGCGCATCGGTTACAGGGACGTTAATCCAATTCGATCCAAAAATTACCTCATAGGTACTACACGGAGATAAATATTTTGCTTCATACAAGGCCTTGCTCGATTCGTTCGAGCAGGGCTCTTTTTGTAAAATTGGTCCACAGTTTTTTAATTGTAAAAAAAGTTGTTATGTTGGGCTCTCTCTTTTTTGGAAAAAGGTTTCGGATTCGAATTTTTGATCGATTTTAAAGTGAAGCAGTTCTTTAAAATTGTGACAAAAAGAAAAATACAAAATTGGTCTTTCCCAGATTTTCTTTTTTTGGTAGTTATCCGTTCTGACCGTTTTTGCCCTTTGGGTAGTGTTAGATTTCTTTCTATTATCTATTAAATTTTATCTTAGTCGCCTTATGAGTACAAATATTAGCAGTTTAGACCACTCTACATCGACTGCCACCTTTGCCTCAAAAACTTTTCAAAAGGCAATCAAAATGAAACGATCTTGGATTCAAGTTGGCTTGGCCACATTGGTTGTAGGTCTGACCTCTTTTGCAATTTATCAGGCGCAAACGAGTGGGTCTCTTTGGGGAACAGGTAGTGAGACGAACAATCAAAACAAAATAGTCAGCGAGACAGGGGGAGGCGGAACTCCCGCACTGGCAGGTGACTCCCAACTTGCAAGCCAAGAGCCAAGTGAAAACCCGGTGCAAAATACCTTTCCCAGCGATGGATTTCTAGGTGGCTCTGATGATTACACGACGAATTCCTCCGTGCGAGCTTTGCCCAAACAGAATCCATGGGGAGATACCTCGACGACACTTTCAGCCGGTACCACTCAAACGATAGATCGAACGAACTGGCAAACTGAGCAGAGTAACGGTTTGTTCATTCAGGATTCACAAGGTTCAACCGAAGAAAACACACAGAATCAAAAAGCTCCACCGACCGATCCGTTCGGTACTTTTAACGCCGGTGCTGCTCAACAAGAAATTGCTCAAGGTGGTGGTCAAGCCTTTCCTCCTCAAAACCTTGAAACCTTAACTGATACTTCCACGCAGTCTGCAACACCTCCGGCAACCCTCGTGAACCTTGACAGTTCAACTTTTGAGAATAAAGCAGGGGTTCAAAATGGTCATAGCGACCGAGCAATGCTTGATCAGCAGGCTCTGGCACAAACACAAATATCAAAAACAGAGTCAACGTTTGGGCAAATGGCGGCTCAGAAAAATACTCTAAATAATCATACTTTTGAAGAGACAGTCACAATGGGTGGTGTTGCAGCCCAGGGAGGCCAGGCGATCAATAATGGTGGTCTACAAAACCAAAATTTTCAAGCCGAGCAACAGTATCAAAACCAATATCAAGACCAATACCAACGTGGAGTACTGAGTCAGAATGTAACCCAATATCAACAACCACCCTACGAAACACACTCTTTGCAAAACACAAGTTACAACCCTAATGATCTTTCGGGAGCCTTTGGAAAAGGAAACTCGACCCTAGGTCATGGAATGGCCAGTAGCAACCTCGGTAGCGGACTTCCAGGTGCCAAACATCTTGAGGGACAACAAACACCGAGCCTTGTTGTAGAGAAAATTTTGCCATCTGAAATTCAAGTCGGTAAAGAAGCGCAGTTCGTTATCCTCATTCAAAATACAGGGCAAACGGCTGCTCAAGGGGTCGTACTACAAGATCAAATCCCTAAGGGGGTTAAATTTACGAGTGCAGTTCCCAAACCACACCAAGTAGTCGGTGGACAATTACAGTGGGAGCTCGGCGAAATCAAACCTAATGAAGAGGCAAGAATCACTCTGAATTATGAGCCACAACTAGAAGGTGAAATTGGCTCGGTAGCCACGGTCTCTTTCAAAACAGAGGCCTCAGCAACAACCGTCTGTACCCGTCCACAACTCGATTTAGAAGTAAATCTACCTGATCAGGTTCTCATTGGTGAAAATGTTAAGATTTCAATCACTTTGAAAAACCCAGGTACTGGAGCAGCGACCGGTGTCGTTATCGAGGAAGAGGTCCCTCACGGTCTCGCTCACCAATCAGGACGTGAGCTAGAATACGAAGTCGGAACACTAGAGCCGGGACAAACCAAAGAGCTTGAGCTTATCCTTAAGGCGGAAAGAGCAGGAAAAATCCAAAACCGTCTCGTTGCGCGAGCTGACGCCGATCTTCTTGTCGAGTCGACAAACAATATGGAGGTGATTGCTCCGCAGTTGCAACTTGGAACGACAGGGCCGAGCATTCGTTATCTTCAGCGTCAAGCGACCTATGAGGTAACGATCGCAAACCCTGGTACGGCAACAGCAAAGAATATTGAGCTTGTCAGTCACTTACCGAAAGGGATGAAGTTCATCTCCTCGAATAATCAGGGTGAGTACGATCCAGCGACCCATTCTGTCTATTGGAGTCTTGTTGAGTTACCTGCAAAAGAGCAAGGGACTGTCGAGATGACCGTTCTACCGACCGAAACAGGTGAACAAAAAATCCACACCGAAAGTAAGGCCGATCTGGCTGCCTTTGCCGATTATGAAAAGTTGGTCCGCGTTGAAAGTATTGCTGAGGTCGCCTTTGACGTCGCCGATACAGCCGATCCAATCGAAGTCGGTAAAGAGACCCTGTATGAAATTCGTCTCATCAATAACGGAACCAAGACAGCAACGAATGTAAAAGTCGCCGCTATTTTGCCAACTGGCATGCAACCGATTGGAGGTGATGGTCCAACAAAAACTGGTCTCAGTGGTCAGGCTATCCAGTTTGAGGTTTTGCCTCGATTAGCCCCCAAAGAGGCCGTTGTCTTTAAGGTTCAGGCAAAAGGGCTTGCCGCAGGTGAGCAACGAATTCAAGTTCAGGTTGTTAGTGATGATCTCAACACCCCAGTTATCAAAGAAGAGATCACACGAGTCTATTCAGATCGGTAGCCGAAATCGGTTCGAAGCCTAAATTAAGCCGGTAAAGCGTGAAATAAAGTTAAAAGAGCACCCTTGGAAAAGGGTGCTCTTTGTGTGAATGAGTCGTTCTTTTAAGAACTGTCTCGTTCTGTTAGCAGAAAGAATTGACATCGGTTTATGAAGGATAAGTATGCTCCTTGGCGGGGTAGATGCCTTCTCTGACCTCTTGGCAAAATGTTTTTGCAGCTCCTTCGATTGTCTCCTCAAGGTTTGCGTATTTCTTCACGAACCGAGCCATCTTATGTGGCGTTAATCCGAGGATATCATACGAGACTAAAACTTGGCCATCGCAACCTGCACCAGCTCCGATGCCGATCGTTGGTATTGTGATTGAGTCGGTAATTTTCTGAGCGATCGGTTCCGGGATACATTCAAGAACAAGGCTAAAAGCACCACTGTTTTCAACCGCTTTCGCATCGGCGAGAAGCTTTTTTTCGTCGCGTTGAACTTTGTGTCCACCTAATTGGTGGATCGCCTGTGGCTGAAGGCCAATATGCCCCATCACAGGGATCCCCGCATTGACAAGATGCTTGATCGTTTGGGCACAGTTTTGTCCCCCCTCGATCTTGACTGAATCACAGTAAGCCTCTTTTATAAAACGACTTGCGTTAAGGAGAGTTTCGTTAGGCTCTAATAGATGCGACGGAAATGGCATATCGGCTATAAGTAGTGCATGCTCGACAGCTCGACCGACCATCTCTGTGTGGTAGACCATTTGGTCCAATGTGACAGAAAGGGTGTTATTCCGCCCTTGAACGGCTGTAGCGACGGAATCACCGACCAAGATCGCATCGACACCCGACCTATCCAAAATTTTCCCCATGGTATAGTCGTAGGCGGTCAAGACGGCGATTTTTTCCCCTTTCGCCTTGCGAGCTTTAAAAGAGGGAACGGTTGTTTTTCTAAACTCTTTCATAGTAAAATGTTACGTTAATAGAGGGTGTTTTGGAATATTCCTCCCATTTTCTTAAGTCAGGGCGCATCTGGCAACCAGAGCCCCCCTACCCAGGCGTAAAGTTTCCCTGAAATCATCGCAATTGGGTGAAATGGGCCGAAGAAATACCCCTGTATGGTGGTTGTATTTCAGTAAATATGGGTAGAAAAAGAGGGCAGAAATTACCAAAAACTACGTTGTTTTCGGCAAAAAATAGGTGTTTTTTGGTGAAAATGGGAGGGGATCGTCACGATTTTGTCATCGATAGACTCGATTCGCAAAAAGGAGACAAATGGAGGATACCAAAGCTCTTTTTTACAAAATCAGACCCTCTTATGAGGCTATACCCTTTTAGGTCGTTTGACGGACAGAAAGCAAACGAGAAGAAATTCTCTGGTTGCCGCTCTAGTTATCACCGGTGTCCAAGACGGCCATAAAAGCTTTCTGTGGTATATCGACCGAGCCGATTGATTTCATCCTTTTTTTACCTTCACGTTGTTTGGCCCACAATTTCTTTTTTCGTGAAATATCACCACCGTAACATTTAGCTGTAACATTCTTTCGCATCGCTTTGACTGTTTCTCGGGCGACAATACGGCCACCGATCGCCGCTTGAAGGGCGATTTCAAACATATGGCGACTAATTTCGGACTTGAGCGTTTTGCAGACGGCCCGTCCACGTCGTTCGGCGTCAGCTCGGTGGCAAATAACCGAAAGGGCATCAACCCGATTCCCGTTGACCAGAATGTCGAGTCGAATTAATGATTCGGGAAAGTAACCGAGGAGTTCGTAGTCCATCGTTCCGTAACCACGGGTGGCACTTTTGAGCTTGTCGTGTAGGTCATAAATGACTTCTGCCAGTGGGAGATCATAAGTAAGCATTACCCGTGTTGGTGAGAGATATTCGGTCGATTGTTGGATGCCACGTCTCTCTTGGCATAATTTCATAACTGCGCCGACGTATTCCTCCGGTTGAAGAAGGTTTACTCGGACGACTGGTTGGCGGAATTCAGCGATGTCTCCCGATCCGGGGACATCTTGGGGTTTATGGATTCTTTTGACCTCACCATTGGTAAAGACGATTTCATAGGTGACATTGGGTGCCGTCTGAACGAGATCGATATCAGATTCTTGTTCAAGTCGTTGTTGAATAATCTCCATATGGAGGAGGCCCAAAAAGCCACAGCGAAAACCAAAGCCCAGGGCATCACTCGTTTCTGGTTCAAACTCAAAGCTGGGGTCATTGATCGCCAGTTTGTCGAGGGCGTCGCGCAGTTCGGAAAAGTCTTGACCGTCGGAAGGGTAAAGGCCACAGTAGACCATCCTTTTCGGTTCCTGGTAGCCGGTAAGCGCTTCTGCTGGTGTGGCACAGTCGGTACTGATGGTGTCGCCGATGTGGACCTCTTTAATCGACTTGATATTACAAATAACGTAGCCGACTTCACCAGCACTCAGGTAATCACAGGCTTTTCGAAGGGGGGTAAACTGGCCGACTTCCAAAACATCGTGATTGGTGTTTTGTTGAAGGAACCGGATTTTGTCCCCTTTTCGAATGGTTCCGTTCATTACTCGAATATATGTGATCGCACCACGATAGTCGTCGTAATTCGAGTCAAAGACCATCGCCTGGAGAGTCGCTTTGGGGTCACCTTTTGGTGGAGGGACCTGTTCAATAATTTTGTTAAGGAGGTCGTCGACACCGACCCCCGTTTTGGCACTGACCTTGGCGACCATTTCGGCCTCGACACCGAGAGATTGCTCCATCTCCTGGGCGACTTCGTCGGCACGGTGGTGGACAAGATCGATCTTGTTAATGACGGGCAAAATTTCGAGATCATTTTCGAGAGCGGCGTAGCCGTTGGCGACCGTTTGAGCTTCAACCCCCTGAAAGGCATCGACGAGTAACATTGCTCCCTCACAACAGGCAAACGATCGAGAGACTTCGTATTGAAAGTCGACGTGACCTGGAGTATCGATAAGGTTCAGCTCGTATATTTCGCCTTTGTGTTTGTGGTACATACTCACCGCTCGGGCTTTGATGGTAATACCACGTTGTCGTTCAAGCTCCATGTCATCAAGGAGCTGCGCTTTCATTTCACGTTTTTCGACGGTACCGGTCATTTCCAAGAGTCGGTCGGCAAGGGTACTTTTCCCATGGTCAATATGGGCGACGATGCAGAAATTTCGAATATGGGTACAGTCAACTTCTGGTTTCATTTCGAACTTTTGATTTTGGCATAAGGAAGTGGTTAGGCGTAAACAGGGCGCAAAATAGCCAATAGAGAGAATGGGCCATTATACAACGGACCATGAAAAGCCAGAAGCTGGTTTTTAGCTTCTGTTTGGGGCATAATCGATTTTATTCTTTCAATTCGTTCCATTTCGCGAGGCCGGCAGCACCGTAAAAACCGGCTTGTCCCCCTAGCTGAGCAAACTCAATTTCAGTTTTGTCACGAATGTGGGCAAAGGTACGGCGTTTGAACCCTTCTCGTACCCAAGACAAAAATTGATCACCTAGTTCGGTCCCCTTGCCGCCGAAGGTCATGGCGCCACCGATCAAAAGACCATTAGGATCGATAAGGTGGGCAAGAGTCGTTACGCCGACGGCAAGATAATCGGCCGTCTCCTCGATTATTTTTAGAGAAAAAGAGTCACCCTTTTGAGCGACCTGAGCAAGAAGTTTGGTCGAAAGTTCGGCACCACTGGTGAGCTCTTTTTCCAAAAGGGAGCCTTTTCCCTTGCCTGCTTCTAAAGCCTCTTGTGTTCTCGCAACGACAGCAGGAGCCGAGGTGTAGGCCTCTAAATGGCCACGGCCACCTCCCCAACTACAAAGTCGGGCCTCAGGACGATGGTCGATAATAAGGTGGCCACATTCGGCACCAAAACTATGTTCCCCTTCAATACCGCGACCACCAAGGACAATCCCACCGCCGACACCTGTCCCCAGGGTGAGCATTACCATACTTTCAAAACGGTCGCCACCACCGTACCAGTACTCACCGAGAGCTGCCCCGTTGGCATCGTTGGTAAAGCTGACTGGCCGATCGAGAAGGTCACTTAATTTTTGCCGAATCGGAAAATGTCGCCAGGCGGGAAGATTCTCAGGAGTGAGGATGAGGCCTGCCGGTATATCCATTGGGCCAGGGGTAATAATTCCGGCAGCAGTGAGAGGGGAGCCGGCTTGCTCTTTTTCAGGAAAACCATTTTGAGCAAGTAATGAATCGATCTCTACCTTTATTCGCAAAAGGGCGTGTTCTGGCCCCTCTTCTTGTGCGGTTGGTATTTGGGAATTGCCGACAAGAAGTCCCTTTTCATTGAGAATACCGATTTTAATATTGGTCCCACCGACATCAATGCCAGCGTAAAGATTGTTATTTGTTCCCATAGAAAGTCGATAATGAAAAAGTGGATGAACTCAATATTAAAAAGGGGCAATCGGTATACCAGAGGGTGCAAGGGGGGAAGGAGTAGTATAGATACCGTTTCTCGCCTTGGCAACAGAAATTACTGTGAGGGTTATGGTCATTCTTGAGGTGCATGGTAGCGGTGCCATTGCTCGATAAAGAAGAACGAGCCGGTAACACACAGAAGGGGGGTCTTTCCGGCCTCCTGCAAATGGTCTAAAAGGAGGTATGCCTGCTCTATAGCGACCTTTGGTTTGGAGAATGAAGTAAAGAGGTGGGGAGAAGTATTGTCTTCGAGCAGGTTTTGGGTGCCGAGATCGAGGGAGGCAGAGAGGGGTGTGGGGATTTCTCGCCAATTGTCGGGGGCAATATTTCGCACCAGAGCCAGAAGGTCGCTTACGGGATAGTTTCGCGCAACAGTGTCGTATTCGGTTATGAAGAGGTAATTGGCATGGTCAAGAAGGTGGCGAAGCATCGGCTCGGCCGCTTTGTCTTGAGAAGTGGCAAAGAGAAAGAGGGGCAGGTGGCTGGGAAACTCCTCTTTTAACGTTTGGCATAGCCGCTCGATAGAGGCTTCGTTGTGGGCGACATCAAGGACGATCGGTGGTGAGGTCTGGGTAACTTCAAAGCGGCCAGCCAGGTGGGCCGTACCGACCCCGTTCCGTAGTCTCTTTTCAGAGAGAGGATTTTCAGGATGGAGGAGAAGGGCAGCCGTGAGAGCCAGAGCCGCATTTTCCTGTTGATGTTTTCCGCAGAGTGAGGGAGCTAGCCCCTCCATTCTTATTGGCGTGAGAGAGTCGATAGAATGGGTATAGTCGAAGGTCGACCCTTTCGTTTTGAAATCGGTCTTTCCTGGAGTGTTCGCCTTCGTCGCTGGATGGATGTGAAAATCGGTACCGAGCTGATAGAGAGGAGCCCCCTTGTCGTGGGCTATTTTTGAAAGGACTTTTTGCGCCGCACTCGGCTGTTTGGAGAGGAGAACAGGAGTTTTCTCTTTAATGATCCCCCCCTTTTCATAGGCAATCTCTTCGATCGTCTCGCCAAGAAAGTGTGTGTGATCAAGAGAGAGGCTTGTAATAATCGAGAGGACCGGATTACAGATATTGGTCGTATCGAGGCGGCCACCTAGGCCGACCTCCAGAATAACGTAGTCGCACTTTTCTTGAGAGAAATAGAGGAGGGCAAGGGCCGTTGTGAGTTCAAAGTAGGTCGGTTTGAGAGTTCGACCAAGTCGATCGGTCGAGAGGAGATCGGCAAGTTGCGAGGCAAGGGCGCAAAACCGAGGAGGGGGGCAATTTTGGCCATCAATTCGAAATCGTTCCAGTACCGACAAAATATGAGGGGAAGAGTAGAGTCCAACCTTGTAACCGGCCGACAGGAGAAGATTTTCCAGAAAGATCGCCGTTGAGCCCTTTCCCTTGGTTCCGCCAATATGGATGATCGGGTAATTATTTTGAGGGTTCTTGAGCAACTGAAGAAGTTGGGTAATCGTTTTTAGTTTGATATGAGGGTCGTTTTTGGTGGGGCTGGTCGTTTCAAAATTAAGGTTTGCCTCCAGAAATTCGGTCGCCTCTTGCACCGATTGGAACACCGTCTGTTTTGAAAGGGAAGATTGTTGAGAGGGGTCGTTTGGCATCGGGAAAGGTTGATCTATCAAGGAGGAGTGATGCAGGGTTTTGCTCGGTTGAAAAAAGGGTTTCTAAAGACGTTGGTGTGCTATTTCACGAAAAAGAGTAATTTTGGCCAGTATAGTTGTACCAATTGAATGACTTTTGCGTAATGGGTGGAGTCAAACCTGGGCGAACCACTTTTTTCCTCGCTTCTATCGCTTGAAGGATCGACTCTGCTTGTTTATAGTGCAAGGCTAGGTTTTTGTTTCTCTAGGGCTGACGAACAACGGGTAGTTTTCAGGGTTGGTTCCGACTTAACCGATGTGCAAGAGGTGCAATGCAAAGGTGGCCTCTTGTTCTCACTGATAGATTTTCAGCTCTAGATTTTTAGTTTCACCTCTTTCAATTTGTGTACGAAAACAACTATGGCTAAATCAGAGACCTCGTCCAAGACGAATTCTAAAGTAAACAAGAGTCAATCCAATAAAGAGGGTGAACCAGAAGAGGGAGGTGGGGGAGTAGCAGTGGAGACGGCGGAGGCTTCGAAACGTGATTTCTCACAGAATGAGGTCGTTGCCGAAACCCGAAATTTATCAAAGACTTATCATGACTTTTGGGGTCGGCAAAAGGTTCAAGCGCTAAAATCACTTGATATTGAGATCCGTAAGGGGGAGATTTTTGGCCTCTTGGGCCCTAATGGTAGTGGCAAAACAACGACGATCAAGTTATTGCTCGGCCTTCTGTTCCCGACAAGGGGACAGGCGCTTCTTTTTGGGAAAGACGCAACGGAGGTCAAACAGAAAGAGCGGATCGGTTATTTGCCAGAAGAATCGTATTTGTACAAATTTCTTAACGCCGAAGAGACCCTCGATTTTTATGGCCGCCTCTTTGATATGCCCCGTGATCTTCGAAAAAAGCGGGTCGAGGAGCTGATAACTATGGTAGGGCTAAACTGGGCCAAAAAGAGACAGTTGAAAGAATACTCGAAAGGGATGACTCGACGTATTGGTTTGGCTCAGGCTTTACTCAACGATCCTGAACTGATTATTTTGGATGAACCGACGACAGGACTTGACCCGATCGGTACCCGAGAGATGAAGGATTTAATCCTCCGACTTCGAGATGAAGGAAAGACCGTATTGTTATGTAGCCACCTTCTCGCTGATGTACAAGATGTCTGCGATCGTATTGCTGTTTTGTACGGTGGTGACCTGAAAGAGATGGGACGTGTCGACGACTTGTTAAAAGTTCAAAATATTACGCAGTTTAGTACGACTGCTCTTCCTGAAGAGGCTCGCACTGAAATTGAAGAAGTTCTTAAAAAACATGGGGCCGATCTTTTGACAATGACGAATCCGACCTCGACGTTGGAAGAGTTATTCTTAAAAATTGTTAAAGAGAGCCAAGAGCGTCCTGGACGTCGTGGTGCCGTTCATAAGTAACGCTTTTCTTGTGTTGAAGATGTGTCGTTTTTTTTGACGATGACCCGTTTATACCGTTTTAAGTACCTGCACAAATAGATGATAGTAGAAAATCAGTTAGCGATCCCTTTTTTGCAGTGGCTCCCTGATGCTTTGTTAGCGTTTGTGGCCGTAATTTCTGTTTTGCTCGTCCTTGGTAGCATGGTCGGATTCTTATCGGTCGCCTTTCGACAGGGACCGACTGAGGCAGTTTATGCTGTTGCGAATGTTTTGTTCAAGGCGGTCCCTGACGTTATGGCGACCTCGCCACGTAGAACCTTTGCTCTTGCTAAAATTGCATTTTATGAGGCAATGAGGAACAAGGTCCTTGTAGCGGTATTGATCTTTTTACTAGTGATGTTGTTTGGTAGCTGGTTTTTGGATTCGAAGAATGACAGTCCTGTCGTTCTTTATATCAGCGTTGTTTTTGGTGCAACGACCTATCTGATCTTTTTGCTAAGTCTCTTTTTATCGGTTTTTTCTCTGCCAAATGACATTAAGAATAAGACGATCTACACGATCGTAACCAAGCCCGTTAGGCCTCTGGAGATCATCTTGGGGCGGGTCCTTGGCTTTGGAGCGATCGGGTCGCTGTTTCTTGTTTTGGTAATGTTTGTGAGTTATGCTTTTGTGCAACGTGGGCTTACCCATGAGCACCAAATTAATGTAGATTCGATTGAGGAAATAACGGCACAGAATCCAATTATTCAAAATGGCGAGGTCATTGCTCAAATCGGTGACACTATCGGTTACCGAGGGAAAACGACCGAAGATGCCCACCATAGCCATAAGTTTGAAATCTATCTCGAAGAGGGAAAAGGGAGTGCCCAGACCGATTTTAAGAGCGATCATTACCATACGGTTTCATTGACCGTTCCTGATGATGGCATTGTAACGGCAGACAGCTTTACAATAAGTCCGCCCCAGGGTATGTTCCGATCACGGGTTCCGGTCTACGCTTCTCGCATCGACTTTTTGGGACGAAATGGCGAGAGATCTGTTGATAACACGGGGAAATCGGTCGGAATTTTTGTTGGAAAAGAATGGATGTACCACAGCTACATTGAGGGTGGTTCCGAGATGGCGGCCGTTTGGACATTCAAGGATTTGTCTCCTGAGAGCTTTGAAGAGACGTTGCCACTTGAACTCAATCTCTCGGTGTTTCGACTTTCCAAAGGTGATATGAGCCGTGGCATCGCTGGTGAAATTTATTTTCGCAAGCCGTCGAGCTCCCTGCAAGTCAAGAGCGAAGAGTCGGTTCGTGTCCCGTTTATTGTGAAAGAGTTTGAAATTCAGTCCCTTGCCGTTCCACGAGAGCTTGGTGGCCTTGATATTCAAGGGAACCCGACAGAAAACAAAATTGACGTATTAAAAGATTTGGTAAATGACAAAGGTGAGGTTGAGCTATGGTTGCAATGTACAGATACAAGGCAATATCTTGGGGCGGCTCGAGCCTCAATTTATGTCAGGACTCCTGATAGTTCTTACTTTTTGAATTTTGTGAAGGCTTATATCGGTCTTTGGATTCAGATGGTTTTAGTCGTCGCCTTTGGGGTCTTTTTTAGCACCTTCCTGAACGGCCCTATTTCTATGTTGACAACCTTGCTGAGTATTATTATTGGATCCTTTAAGGAACATATCTTTTTGATTGCTACTTCAGGAAGAGAGGATAATCAGCTTTCGGTTGGTCCAATCGAGGCAGCCCTGCGTGTGTTAACACAGACGGATTCCAAGGGGCTCGATCTTATTGCTGCCGATACAACCAACCCATTGTTGGTATATGGTTTGAGTGCTTTGCAATGGATAGACTACTTTGTTGTTTTGGCATTACGGGCCTTTTCTAATTTGTTTCCCGATTTTAGCCAGTTGAATTTTTCGAATTCGTTGACTGCCGGCTACAACATTAACTTCTATAATCAGTTATTACCTCAGCTGCTAACAGCGTTCGGATTTGTTTTAGTGACCTCTTTGGTCTCCTATTTCTTTTTGAAAACGAAAGAAATCGCGAAATGAAAAATAAAGCTTTTTCTCGTAATAAAATTATCTATCTGGTTGTTATCGTCGCTTTGATCTTCCCTCTTTCTATGTTAGGAATGCCAGCGACTGGAACGGGCGAAAACCGTGTTGCAAGTGGTATGCTGGCAAGCATACGGGACGAGCATGGCCTCGGGACTGCAAACCTGGGAAAGGTCGATCCATCGGGTGCGAGTATGCAGCTTGCGATGTTAGGTATGAAAAACGTTGCCGCACACATTTTGTGGAGCAAGGCGTTGCATTACGGAAAGACTGAACAATTCGATAAAGTTTCAGCAACGGTTAAGCAGATTGTCGCCCTCCATCCTTACTTCTTTAAAGTCTGGGATTTCGAGGCACATAACCTCTCCTACAACATATCTGCTCAATTTGATGATGTTGAAGTCCGTTATCATTGGCTTAAAAAGGGAACTTCTTTTATGATGGAAGGCTTCGAATACAACGCCAATCAATCTCGGTTTCCCAAAACAATTGCTCGCCATGTTGGTTCGAAAATTGATAAGGCCGATGAGAAGATTCAGTACAGACAATATTTTCGTGACGATAAAGCTTTTCACGATGAACTCGATAGAATGGTCGAAATCGATAGTTCACGAGGGATTGACCAGAAGCCTCACCATTGGTTGGTAAGTCGTCTCTGGTCAAAACAAATGGTTGACCTGTTAGATTCAGGGAAAGCGCATATTGAGACACAAACCCCGGTTTTAGTCTATTCTGCACCGGCCAAAGCTTATTCGTATTATAGTAAGCGGTCTGAGGAGAGTGGGCATTTCGACGCCTATATCAAGAATGCCTGGAAAAGAACGGAACGGGACTGGGTAGAATTTGCAAGCCGTAGCTTTCCGACTCTTCGGGGAGGAGTTGTTAAGATAGAAGACCTCGTCGTCTACCAAGATCAACAAGCTTTGGCAAATGAACGCTTGACCGAACTGGTCCCTGGTGTCCGAGAGAAATTGTATGAGGAGAGGCTTACTGAAATTCTTGCTGAGCCACCTTTTAACGGGCTCTCGGAAGCAGAGATGCCACCTGTACTAATACCAGAGTATGAAATGGCCAAACGTCGTGCCAGAGTTCTTGATGAGGAGGTTTTCCTGGCAAGAATTCCTGAGGAGCACCGAGCTGAGGCCAAGATGTTGATTCGTCGGTCGCTCGACCTTTCTTCAAAGGTATTTAGTATCAATCAAGACATTGCAAGTGCGAACTACCTTTTCTTTCGTGAAGAGTATACCGTCGAGCAACAAGAGAGTGCCTTGAAAGCGAGAGAACTATTTTACAAGGCAAAAATCGCTGCTAACAATGTTGTTTTCCGTGGATATGTCGAGAATGGAGTTCAGGTCGATGGGGCCAAAGAACTCTTTGAAAAGGGATTTGCTGAGTGGGATAAAGTAGAGTTTATCAACCCTGTGGCAGGCTACGAGCTTATTGGCGACGAAATTCAACTGTATTGGGGTATCTTAGCTGAGTTAGAGATCCAGTTCCCCGAAAAGCTCTTTGAAACAGAGGGGCTGCAATTGCGGTATCAAGAGATTTACGAAGGAACTATTAGGCGAGCCCTTGAAGATAACGAAAGAAATAACGACAACGGTAATAACATAAACTAGGTATTTGTCGCCATAGAGTGCCCTGCAAAGATTGGCCTGTTCTGAAAGAGGAGGGTTTGTTAGAATCGGCCGTTTCTCGGTATCGTTCAAGGAAGCTTTTGTCAAGGGACTGACAAATGGTGGGATATTTCCTCTCTCGAAGGATGACTTCAAAACAAGGTGTAGACTTTCTCATCTATGCTCTTCTTTTACTTTTAAGTTTGTGTGGGACTTGGCAAGGTGGTACGGCCAAGGCTCAGGGGGCACGCTCTGATTCGAATAACTTTATCGTTTTTGCAGATTCCAAGGAGCTTGCCAGCGATGTCTCTCATATGGCCGAGGTTTATCGAAAAGAACTTGCCCTTAAGTGGTTAGGCCATGAATTGCCTCAATGGAGGATGCGATGTCCAATCTTTGTAAAAGAGGGACCAACGTTAGGAGCAGGTGGTGCAACGAGCTTTACGTTCTCCTACGATGGTTACAGTGAACCTGGTGATTGGCACATGGAGATCCAGGGGTCGTCTAAGAGGATTTTAGATAGTGTTTTACCCCATGAGGTCCTCCATACCGTCTTTGCAACCCATTTTCGACAAAAATTACCCCGTTGGGCCGATGAAGGGGCCTGTACCAGTATTGAAGATCTTAGCGAGCGGACAAAGCATCACAAGTTGTTGTTGCGGAATCTGACCTCAAACAAAGGAATTGGTTTGCGCAGGATGTTCAAAATGTATGAATACCCTAAAGATATGCTTCCATTGTACGCCCAAGGATATTCATTGGTAAAATTTCTTGTTCACCAGAAAGGGGAGCAAGAGTTTATTCGGTTTGTTGAGGAGGGGCTCGAAAATGAGGAATGGGAGAGTGCCCTGTGTAGAAGGTATGAGGTCGATAACTTGGCCGACTTTCAAGTCAAATGGCTCGCATGGATAAAAAATGGCGGGTTAAAAATCGCACCTGACACCGAAATTGTGTGGGGGCAAACGACGACGACGAAGAAAAAGCTCGCTCTGGTACGCCCTATCTATAAAAAGAAAAAATCACTCATTACAACCCAAAAACAGGGTATTCAGTAGACTTCTTCGCCTCTCTTCTTTTAGGTACTCTACACACCGACGGCAGACGTTGTTTATCGAGTCGCCTACTACTCTCAATCGCCCCAAAGATAGTCTATCTGGAGGAAGTTGTGGGGGGGGCCTTGTTCTTAGCTTAAGCACGAGTTATCTCAACAACAAGGGCAAAAGGTAAAGAAGTGGGAGACAAAAAAACGGCCCTTTAAAAATAAAAAGGGCCGTTAAATCGGTCGGACGCGATGAATAGCAGCAATGGCTAAGTAACAGGGGGCGTTAGCCACCTGAGGTGAGCTCAATTTTAAAGTTATTTGCTGCTTCATCATCGGTTACGGTAAAGCGTAACGGCGACTTTTCAGCGTTGCCGTATTTTGCTGGAATTTCAGGAGGGTTGTCCCCTTTATAGCTGGAAGGAACTCGAACAATAACAACATGTTCTCCGTGGACCGCTCCACCGTGTTTTTTACTGCTGTACGTTGTTGAAAGGGTGAAAGCACCACTTTCGTCGGTAGTCCCGGCTGCTGTATGGCTTATATCCACGGTTTTTTCATCCACTACCGACATAAAGCTCACACGAACACCTGCAAGGGGTGAGCCGTCAAGAGTTACAGTCCCTGTTACGGGGGTAATTGGTTCGGTTGGCCCACTTGATCCACATCCCATGAGGAGGGTAAGGGAAAAGGCAAAAGAAAGGAACAGGGCAGGAGACTTTTTGTACAAATCCATTTCTAAATTCTCTAAGACATTAAGGGTTAAAGTCAAGACAAACACATAGATGAAGCCATTCTAAAATATTTCAGGAACAATGCAACTAATTCCATCTCAATTTATGAAGAAAGAGTAACGAGGAAGGAATTTCGGAAATTTTTTGAAGAGGGATTTTGAAACTAGGTTGCAGGTCGCTATTACATTAGGCTAAACAACAATTCAATCTCATGAAAAAAGGCGACATTATGAATAATGTCGCCTTTAACTTATTAGTATCTCTCTAAACGAGAGGCTCGATTTCTCGATTTAATTGAGATTAACCACCCCCAGAAGTAGGTCGTCCGTCAGATGGGTGACCAAGAGCTTGGTAGACATTTCTATCCATGCCTTCCTGGAGGGCATGTACAGTTGCGTCACCATAGACAAAGTTCACAACACCCGAGTGCTCTGATTTAAAACCGACTGCAGGGCCGAGGCTGTTGCTCAATTGGCAAGGATCAGCATCAGCAGCTTCGGTCGATTCCGGATCGATACAGCTTCTGAAGTTCATCGGAATGATTGTACGGAAGAAACCACTACCATTACCCGAATGAGCCCAACCACGTTGTGCAAAGTTCGAGCAATTCACTGTCGTTTCACCGAAGAAAATGGTATTCGAAGCGCCATCACTGATAGAACCCATGGTCGAACCTTCAAGTGCTTTTGCATAACGATAGTACAAGACTTGGTATTTGAAAACAGCGCCCCAATAGCGGTAGTCAGCAGAACCAAGATCACCTGGATTTTGACCTTCAAAAGGGCCGATCGCAATTAGGTTCCAGTCATCCAGAGTGTCGCAAGGGCTAGGGTCAGTGATACCAAAAATGCTCCCTTCATAGAAATCATATGCGGGGTCATCAAGGACAAGAGCTTGCGAACCAAAAGATGCAACGTAGTTTGAAAGACGAATGTATTGGCCTTCAGGCATCCCATCAAACGCGGCTGCCGTTGCAGTAATTTGGTGTCCATTGGCGTTGTCATCTGAAGGGCAAACCAAAACCGGAATCTCTTTGGACATGATAAGATCGCCCTGATCGGCGGCGATTGAATAGTTAGGGCCAAAGACCTGACTCCAGACTTGATCAGGGTTTGCATCTGGGTTGTAATGAGGGTCTGCCGTGTTGATTAGGCGTGGATCGTCCGGCTGGAAAATAAACTGATTGTGCAGGCCGCCTTGTTCAAGGTAAGGCAAGAGGGTAACCATGATGGAACCAAGGCCATACCACGTATCTGTGTCCCAAGTGCTTGGCACTCTGTCTTCATACCACTCACGTCCACCATCATTGAAGCCATGGGTAATAGCTCCAGGTGGGAGTTTTTTGAAGTCAGTTTCATATTCCAAAACAGCGAGACCAATGTTTCGGATCTTGTTTTGACATGAGGAACGATTGGCCATTTGACGGGCCATGTTGACCGCGGGGAGCAACAATGCGATGAGAATCGCAATGATGGCAATAACAACTAGTAGTTCCACTAGTGTAAAGCCCAATTTTTGCTTGCGCAATTTCATAGGGGTCGACTCCTTTAAGGGGGCGAAAAGTTATGGGAACAAGAAGCATATTAGACTGCTTAGGCAGAGACCGGTATAGTCCCGCATAACAAGAAGTCTAGTCGCTGGGGAAAACCATTAGTGTGAGACAGCTTACTCTAATTGATAAAACTTGGGAATTCAGCTAAAAAATTGCCTTCAATAAAGGGAAAAAAGGAAGTGGTTTCGCTATCTCATTGCTACAGAGTAACTTATAAAAACTGTGAATGCACAGGAAGTTTCCAGAATTTGTAAGTATTCCTCCATAAAATCTCCATTTTCCCGCAAATTGAATCCCAGAAGAGGCGATTTTCCTTAAAACAACAATCGCTAATGCTTATACTCTCTCTGAACGAAAGCTAGAGGGGTTTATGGAAAAACTGAACTCGTGGGCAACTCTTTTTGAGCTCGTCGACCGCTTCATCAGTGACTTTGGTTCCGATCGTCCAAAGCTCGCGTAGTGCCGGCAGGCGCGGGATATGGACCAGATAATCATCGTTTGCGTTTCGGTAAAAAATAACTCGGAAAACACGACCGTGTTCATCAATATCGACTCGTGCCTGAAGGTCCTTCAGGGCAGTGATGACATCGGGATGATCAGGGACTTTGGGGGCCCAATCTTCCTCCTCTTTTTCTGCTGCCTCTTCGGCCTGTGGCTCACTTTCTTGTTTACCGGTATCTTCTATGTCCGTCTCGATATCATCGTCTGTAGGTACTTCTTCGAGAATTTCTTCCGTTTCCACCTGTTCTTCTGGTACGTTTTCGTCGGTGGTCCCTTCAGCATGGATGTCGTCGAATATCTCGTCCCATTTATTTTCTTTTTTTGCAACTCTTTTTTTAGCAACACGTTTTTTGGCCATAAATTACCAAACCCTATTCTGCAAATATTGCATCTTCAAAATGAATATTGTGGGGAAATTAATGAATCAGACTCGAGTCTCGAAAGCCCGAAGGTTCCGAGTGAGCAACCAAAAGCGACAATCGTCTGTGGAAAGAAGAGCAAAAAGTCTCTAGGACAAACGGTTTATAGTTCACCCCAAATATTACTCAAGCCACCATCGTACCCATTGCCTCACGTTCTTTAAAGGGGCCCCTCCCTATTTTCAGATAATTTCCCGTACACTCTCTACAGATGTCTCATAACGAATTTTTTGAGAAGGTCGCCCCGACTTCATTTCCAGCAAAGAATTGTTATGAGTTAGTTGGGGCCAGTTAGGAATCAAAATAGGGGGCACTTGTATGAAAGTATTTTTGTTGTCGACGAGAAGAGTTTTCGGCCGCTTCACTCTGTTTTTGTCGCAAATCTTCTAGATTCGCCTGGCAGATTCGACATCCAACTGACTCGATATGAAAGAGTAGATAGTCATTTTCTGCATCGCCGAGTATCCCAAGCAGATGTTTTTGTAGTTGCCCACGAGAGGGACAAGAGGCTCGCGATTCGCGCCAAATCCCCCCTATCGTATGGATTCCTGCTGCTCGCCTGCTTTGGATCGTTGCGAGCTTTTCTCGTAAAACATCATTGTTCCGGAGCTTAACTTCAATTTGAGCCATCTCGTCAGGAGGGAGTGCCTCCTCTAAAAAAGCTTCTAATTGGGCAGATTGAATTGGTTGATCCATTAGCTAGTTGGTGACCGGATAGAAAATGTTGAGAAAACTGAGGAGATAAAACTGGAGGCATGCAGGCCGACAATTAAGAAGGACTTTCATAGAGTTCGGGAAAAACTTCTTCTGAAAGATCCTGCTGTCGAATTGCGTTCTTCATCCTGGCTAGAAAGTCGAATTTATAATTTGCAATTTGTTGTTCTGAAAGATGAAGTTTGGCGGAAACCTCCTTATTCCCGAATCCCCGAACAAAGAGAAGCTCGGCACATTTTAGTTTTTGCCATTCGCCCTTCTCTTTCCATCGCCTAATTTGTTTTGAAAGAGCTTCTTGGAGGGCCTCTTTTTCCAGAGTTTTTCGTTCTCCACTTCGGACGATACTACTCGCTCCACGCTGGCCACCACTGACTTCCCAGCTACCATCTTGGGAGTCTTTGGGATTACTCAGTGAAAGAGCTGGCCGGCGTCCCTCTCTTCGAAGGAGGTCGGTCAGTTTATAAGCACAAATTGAAAAAAGATAACTCTCAAGTGACCTCCTTGCATCGTAGTTTGGCAGACTCGTTAGAAAGCCGATAAATGTCTCTTGAACGATATCTTCGCTGTGGGCTCGATTCCCGACCCGACTTTCAGCAAAGGCCAATAGTCGCCCTTCATAACGAGCAATCAGGTCGCGCCAGGCAGCAGCATCGCTTTGGCGGATACGTTCAATAAGGAGTTTCTCGACTTCAGAATTACTTTTCATACAACGCTACAACGTAAAGGGAGGGAAACCGTGCAACCCTCCATCATAAGAAATCGATCTGATAATCCGAGATAAATTCTAACAAAACCGACCAAATTTCCAGGAGAAAAATTCCAAGAGAAAACAGAAGGGTAGGGTTTGGCTACCTCCTCGACGAGGAAGGCTACCGCCTAAATCCCTCAACTCAATACGAGCGGGAGGCGACTAACAAAGATGAATACGGCTCCCAGAAAAGTGGTAACGCCAAGAATACCGATCGTACCGACCACATATTTTGTTTTACCTTGAGCTATTCGGAGCACTCGGAGAATCGTAATAAAGGCAACGAGTAGAACGACCACTGTACTAACACACAGACCAATTCCTGCAAGACGATTTTTTAGCACCACCGTTTTCCAATCTTCTTCGGCCCGTTTTTGAAAAGCTTTATCAAAAACGAGTCGTGCTGAAGAGATATGTCTATTAGACAAATCACCCTCCGAGGGCAAATCTTGTAATGCCTTGATCTCGCGAACTTCTGTATAGGTGTTTTGTTTGTAGTCCGGTGTTCCGACCTCGCCGAGGAGCCAATTGCGTAAGTCCACCGAAGAGTAGTTTAAGAGCTGTCCCGCATGAGGGTTTCCCATATAGTCGCAAAGATACTCGTCAGAGGCCTCTTTGATTTTTCGGCTAAGGTCGGCATCCGCTTCGTAAATATAGACCTCAGGTGTACTGTGTAGAATAACATAATACTCTCCCGAGCTCGTCATTCCTCCCTCTTGAGAATGCCACTCTGGCCTGACAGGATCAACGGGAGGATTCGCCCCCTGTTGGGCGTTTTCCTCTAGCTCTTCTTTGCCCTCTTCGTTATTCGTTGTGGTCTCTTTCGGTTGGTCTTGTTGGTCCTCTCTTTTTTGCTCCAGGTTATTTTCGATCGCTGGGAGGAAATTTTCTAATTCACGAGTCGTCGAATTCGGGTTGCCATTTTGCCATTCTTGCCATTCATTGTGCGCAATCATGGTTTCTTGGGAGCGGTGGGCAACTTTTAACCCGACAAAGCCAAGAAAAAGGATGCCGGCCATCCCGCCACCAGCAAGGAGGAGCATCAGTAGAAGGGGGGCGAGCCACTTCTGTTTATACGCAGCCCCAACCAAGATCACAAAAAAGAGGAGGGCGCCAACAACGAGAGCACCAATAATAACGATACCTATTGGACTTAGAGCCATACCTACTGGTTCCATATCAAGAGAGACCTTAATTTGTTGACATCTCGATTCAACGAGTATTCGGGAGATTCCTCGTTATGGTCGAAAAATGAAACGATTTAGATGTAACAGAGACATTTATTGAAAATAGTAAGTAATTGAAAGCTAAACGTTATTGGCCATAGCTTCTGCGTTCTTTTTTAGGAATCCAAGAAGAAGAAAATTGAATGCTCGCACTAATTGCAATGGCCATGCACAGCGCCCAGGCAAGTGGTGTTGGGATAATTACTGCGGCGACAAAGGCAGATAGCAGACTAACAAAAATTGACGTGATACTCACTTTGGATCTTCGGAGAGAATCGGTTAAAAACCACCATCGCCGCAGAAAGAAAAAGGTCATGAAGAAGAGGACCGAAGCTAACATTTTAGGAGCACCGCTCTGGGGTTCGTAGAGATTGGAGGGCAATGAATCCCAGGCAGGGTAGTCAAGTTCACCTGCAAAGCGGGTCGGCTCAAAAACGGAAAGGTTAAGGAAAAGAATCTCGGCTAGACCGAACGAGAGAGCACCGACCGAGACGCCGACGAGGGCGCAGACAATACGTCGATGCATGCTCGAATAGTCATTTTGACTTTCCCAGAGTTTCCCAATAAAAACAAGGATCCACGAGGCGAAGGTACAAACGACCGTAAACCAGGCAAAGTGAGACCACCATGCCAGGTCTGTTCCAGCACCAGGATCAACAACGGTCGTCCAAATTGCGCTGTGGAGAGCGACCAGTACCAGAACCCAAAGGTAAGAGATTAAAAGTTCAGCAAACCAAACAGAACTGGCTTTAGTCCGTAGGTTTTTGCGGGCGATCTCGTCCCATGGCTGACGTCGCTGCCAACGATTTTCCGGTGAATCAGAGATCGGAGCAGAGGCACTTTGGGGAGAGGCCGTCGCTAAAAGGGGCTGTTGTGAAGGTCGACTGGTACTTTGTTGTTCGGTGGGCTCTGTTCTAGGAGGTGGGCTTCTAAGAAGCTGAACTAAAACACAAACGCCGTAACCCAGTCCGGCTAATATACAAAGTGGTGTGGCAAAAACCAGTAGAAGAAACAGGGGAACACCAATCGCTGGAATGGTGGCGATTTTAAGAGCCGTGCTTACGGTTGGATCGGACCACCAATGGCAGTATCTGTGAATCGAGTTCGAGATTGGGTCATTAAGCCGGTTACCGATAGGGGGTGCAACGGTAAGGGCCGGAGAAGTGTTCGGGGAACCTTGACCACCAGGAGGTTGGTACATTCTACCCGGCTGCTGTGCAGAAACCTGTCCCTCTCCTCCACGAGGCGGATTGATAACAGGAGGGGCTAGGGTAGCCTGATGATTTTTTTGAGAATTTTGCACTTCACCAAGAAAACGAATCTGATCGTCGTTCTCTTCAATGAAAGAGATCTCTTCGGTCGCAACGCTCGCAGCAACAGGGAGAGCTGCTTCAGAAGGAAAGAGAGGTGAGGCTTGTGGCGTCGGTAGATCGACAACAATTGGGAGGTCTGCGGCGAGTTCTTCGACAGTGTTGTACCGTTTGGCTGGATCTTTTTCGAGCGCCTTTTGGATGATTGGCCGGAACTCGGCAGGGACTTTGCTAAGGTCTGGAGAGGCAGTCAAATGTTTCATAATAATCTCTTGGCTTGTCTCACCATCGAAGGGGACATGACCACTGAGCATCTCATGAAGGATGATTCCGAGAGCATAAATATCGATCTCACGACCGTAACGCCCTTGGCCAATTTCGGGAGCCATATAGTGAAAGGTTCCAACCGATTCGGTCTGACCACTTCGACGGCTACAAGAGATAAACTTGGAAAGGCCGTAGTCGCCAATTTTAACGATGCCGTCATCAATAAAAAGGTTACCCGGTTTGATGTCTCGGTGAACAAGACCCTGGCTATGCAGATAAGCTGTTCCAGAGATAACACCGGAGAACCATTTTAAGGCCTCTTCCTTTGAAAGTCCGTTGGGGTGGTTCTCAATAAGGTCTTTTAAGCTATCACCGGCAACGTACTCCATAACGACCCACGCTTCGCCGTGATCGTCGTATTTGATATCGTAGAGGTCGACCAGGTTGGGGTGTTTGAGATTGAGACATTGTTTTACCCCACGGAGTTCAATGTCTAGGTTCCTTTGAATATGTTTTAGCGCCACCTCTTTTCCTGCGTCGCTCGTTGCAAAGTAGACTTCACCAAAACCACCACGGCCAATGCCGCATTTGATGGTGTAACCCTCAAGGGGTTTTTCACCTCCAGAGTAGGCATATTTCATGGTTCTTTCCTGACGGCTACGAGGATTTTGCAAAGCGACTGTTTCGACTAAGTTATTTTGATCGGACACGAGTCTGGCTTCAAGTTTAATCTTGGGGCGAAGGAAAAGTGAAAGGGATGATTACTTGCTAAATACAGGGGGCTGATAGAGCTGTTATTGGAAAACGTGGCTTGAAAAGTACGCCTCTCACTTTGCCTGCGGGGGTATACTTTCAATCCTATTCGAGAAAGAGGGTGAAATCTTCACAAATAATTTTTGAATTTGGGCCAATTTTTACGGAATTTGTTACCGGCGAGTTATCTAGGGTATACGGTCCTTCGGTCTTAAATGCCAGCTCACCGTGGTTGGGATATAAAATCGAGGTCATCTTCCAATCGAGATTCCTTATGTGTGCTGTCGATTCCTTGCTGAAAATACAGGCATTGGCAAGAAGTATGATGCTTTTTACAGCCGAGCGGGTACGATGTTTGCTCAAAAAAGTTAAAACGGCTGAGGAGCTAAGGGTGCTGGGGAGTTCAAACTTGAGGCGGACTGACGGACCGAGTTGGATTTCGTCGCTGGCCGACAGAAAAGCCGTCCCTTTGGCTTTTTGGCCGTTGAGAAAAGTCTCTCCAATCGGCTCAAGGAGATAACAATCTTCTTCTCGTCGAATGCGGGCGTGGCATCGAGAAATAT
>JALCBQ010000025.1 GCA_028066335.1 Pirellulaceae bacterium | reverse complement strand
ATCTAACCTCATTTACAAACGGTCAGACCGCTTGGGAATATCTCTCTGGCCTTGCTGAAAACGAAACGATCGAAACGATCGGTACCAAACTTGCCGCAGTTATTAGTGATATTGAAATGCCACTTCTAGATGGTTTGGCTTTAACAAAAAAGATACGAGGACACCAAACGTTACATCAGGTTCCTGTAATTCTCTTTTCTTCAATTGCCTCCGATGCAAATCTTAACAAAGCACTCCAGGTTGGTGCGACGGAGCAGTTTACCAAGCCTAAATATGGTCAACTCAAAAAATCGCTCGATTCCGTTTTCGGCCTTATTAAAAATGATCGTCGATCTCAGGATAGCTAGAGCAAATTGTGCTCAAGTCCTACCCCACTCTTATTTCTGCTGCGTCCCCCTTCAATCGCCAGAAAAATCGGCACAATCGCTAAAGTCAGCGACGAGATAAACCGATCCTCTTCAATAGGGGAGCTATCTCTTGTAGCCCTCGGTTTGCGCTTTACCATTGTAATAGGGCTAGGCACACGATCTAGCCTTAATAAAACGGAGATTGACGGCCTTCCCAAGGGGCACTGTGACAATCCTCGTTCTTATGAGAGGATCTTTTATGGCTGAATTCAACGCCCAAGCCGGTCCAGAAATTTTTGCTGCCTGCCAAGAGGGAAAAAGCGAAGCTGCCGAAGCAATTCAACGTACCTTCTCTTTGGAGACTCCTCCCGAAGTTACACCGGCCGAACCACAAACGATTTCTTCATCCGACGAACTGATTAATGCCAGCGGAGCCGGGCTTCTCATCCTTCTACACATCAACGATCAAGCGGCTATCATTGCCATCCCCGAATCGTCTAAAATCTTGCCCGATTGGTATCGTGAACCCGATACAACGGGTGTTAGCAAACTAACAACCCTTGCCCAAGAACTCTCAATGGTCTTTTTACCAGAGACCTTTATGGCTCTGGATTTCGCCTCAGAACATGTCCCCGATTTATCTGAAGCGATCACTCGGGGACAGCTTGCTTCCGAATGTGGCCATATCCCAATTGAAGTTCGTGCCGGAGAGGTAACAGCACAGTTTGATCTATTATGGCCTCTAATAAACCCCAACGATATCTTTGTTAAAACTGAAGATCCAACCCCCGAACCCGTTGCTGAGCCTCAGGCTCTACCTTCTCAAGAAGAACCATCGACCAGTTTTTCGGAAAGTCAATTCGAAACTCTACCTCCTTATATTCGAAGTCTCCTCAAAATCAAAGTCGCCGTTCGCGCAACCCTCGCCTCGACCAAGATGTCAGTCGACAAAATTACCAAACTAACTCCCGGCTCAATGATTCAGTTTAACAAGTCGTGTGAGGAACTCTTAGAGCTCGAAATCGAACAACAAAAGATCGCTACTGGTGAAGCAGTTAAAATCGGTGAAAAATTCGGGATCCGTATTACAGAAATCAAATTGCCTCACGAACGGTTCCTTCCAATACAACAGTTCCAGAAATATACCGCCTAGAAAGGGAAGTTTCTAACATCTGGCCATATACTCCTGAAACTGTCGAGAAATGTGTCGCCGTAGACCACAACAGGTCGGATCAGGGAAACCAGAAGTGCCTCTTGGTTTGGGGGTGTTGCGGAGGCCAGTCGGCTGGTATATTGCTGGCTGCCATTTCCGGGCTGTTGTGTACCTGAATTTCTGGTGACACAACTCGACTGAACCTCTAACTTGTTTCTATACAGCACCTTATGCAGACTCAGGCATGGCGAGAGCTCTATCCATTTACCTCTCGCTATCAGACGATCGGTTCTTTAAAATACCACTATCTTGATGAAGGGCCGGATGGCCTCTCATCGGTGCAGGAGAACGGTGCAGACACAGCGACTGACAAAATAAAAGAGACCCTCCTGTTTGTCCATGGGAACCCGACATGGTCTTTTTATTGGCGAAATTTAATGACCCATTTTCGTCAAAAACATCGGACCGTTGCAGTTGACCACCTCGGTTGTGGGCTCAGCGACAAACCACAAGACTACAACTACAACCTGAAGACACACATTGAGAATTTGGTCGAATTTATCAAAGAGCTCGACCTAAAAGACATCACTCTACTTGTCCACGACTGGGGTGGCGCAATCGGCCTTGGAGCAGCGACACAATTACCAGATCGGTTTCGTCGATTTGTGATTTTCAACACTGCCGCCTTTCCTCCCCCTTATTTTCCCTGGCGCATACGTGCCTGCCGATTCCCTATTTTGGGAAATTGGGCTCTTCGGGGGCTAAATCTCTTTTCACGTGCCGCCCTAAAAATGGCAATTTGCAAACAAGAACGCCTAACCCCTGCTATTGCAAGTGGCCTTTTAGCCCCCTACGACAGCTGGGAAAATCGTGTTGCTGTTCAACGTTTTGTCCAAGATATACCGACCTCTCCCAATCAGCCAACGTGGCAATTGTTAGAGAAAATTGAGAGAGAGCTCTCCCAATTCGAACAAATCCCCGTCTGTATGGTGTGGGGGATGAAAGACTGGTGTTTCCGAGCTGAGTGCCTCGGGCGGCTATCAGGAATTTTCCCACGTTCTGTTGTTCACCCCCTTCCCGATGCCGGCCATTATCTCCTTGAGGATGCCCACGAAGAAATCATCCCGATCGTCGAGCAATTTCTCACCAGAGACTCTTTTATTGCCACACAATAAAAACTGCAATGAGTGAAACGTTTCATTTAAAGCTCTCTAAAAAAGACCTCGTCTTTAGCGCGGCCCATTTCATCACGTTTTGTGGTAATGTTTGCGAAAGGCTTCACGGGCATAATTATGGGGTCGAGGTCGAACTCAGTGGCACCCTTGACGAAAACTACTATCTCGTTGATTTTATTGCTCTTCGCGGCTATTTAGATAAAATCGTGACCTCCCTTGATCACTATATGTTGTTACCAACCCAACACCCCAAAATCCTTGTGCATAAAAAAGAGGATGAAGTCGAGGTGACATTTGAGGAAAAGAGGTGGCTCTTCCCTGCCGACAACTGCCGTCTTTTACCAATTGAAAATACAACAGCAGAGCTATTAGCCTCTTATGTAGGGAATGAGCTATGGAACGCCTTTTCCATAAATGAGCGAAAGGCACTAACGCGGTGTTCTGTCGGAATTGACGAAAACAACGGTCAGTGGGGTTTTTGGGAAAAAAAGCCTTCTCTTCAGGATACCCCCACATCGTAGGTACCCTCTTTTGCCTGCTATCGATTTGAAACGAATATTTCAGCTTAAAAACCGATTTTTGTGCCAATTACCAAGACAAATTGAGATATCTATAAGCTATCTTCTCCTATCGGTTTTTCTTCTTACAGAATAGCCCCTTTTGTTTTAATAATGGGAAGAGCGTTAGTCATCTCCCCATACATATATCCTTCGAAACAGGGTCCTCACAGACCGGTGAATACTCTATTTAGCAACTCAGACCTGTTACTTGCCGTAGCTTGCTTCTTATGGCTCATTGGTATCGGTCTATTGTTTTACAAACCTCATTGGCTAAAAAGTATTCTTGTACGTTTGAACCCAAATTTTGATAACGAGTTCCTCACTGACGATTGCCCAATTGAAAAGGAGGAGAAAAACAGCGTTGAAAGTGATAGCACCACTATTTCTAATAGTACTAGAACAAAAGGTGTACAAGTACAATTTCGAGAGAATGAAGTTCGTGAACGAGTCTCGACAGAAATTGCCCAACTACAAGAAGACCTTGAAGATTTTCTTTGTAGTATCGAGCGCAATATTGCTGGCAACCGCATGGAGTTTGCCCAAGCTTACCCCAACTCAAAAATTGGTCTTATTGTCACTCAATACAACCAACTGCTCAAAGCCCATCACGAATCCGAGGCCGAGCTCCTTCTTTACACCACTCAAATTCAGGAAACTCAACTCAAAATAGAACAACAAGCGACGATCCTAGAGTTTCAAGCCGAAGAGCTCCAGGTAGCAAGGCAAAAATCAGAAGAGGCAAACCAGGCAAAAAGCTTATTTTTAGCCAATATGAGTCACGAGATTCGAACCCCAATGACCGCAATTTTGGGGTATATCGAGCTTATGCAAGAAGAATTGCAACACGACTTAAAACTCTCGATTTGGAAAAGCCCATTAGAAATTATTAAACGAAATGGTGAATTCCTGATAGACCTTATCAACGATATCCTAGACCTCTCGAAAATTGAATCTGGGAATATGGAGGTCGAACAACTCCAGGTCGACATTCGCCAAATGATCAACGACGTTCAAGCTCTTCTCAGAACTCGTGCCGAAGAAAGCCCTATCAAGCTCAACGTTGACCTCTCTCCAGACTTACCAGAATTCATCGAAACCGATCCAACTCGTTTACGCCAAATCCTTCTAAACCTAGCAAGTAATGCCATTAAGTTTACAGAGGCAGGAACGGTAACCATCGGTGTCTCGCTGAAAGACTCTACCTCCCCAAAACCAGAAAAGGTTCTCCATGTTACAATCAAAGATACCGGCATTGGCATTCCCGGTGAAAAGCTGAAAACTCTCTTTGAACCCTTTGTTCAGGCCGACAACACGATTACCCGACGCTTTGGAGGCACAGGGTTAGGGCTTGCTATCTGCCAACGACTAGTTGAAATGTTAGGTGGAAAAATCCATGTTGAGAGCGAAATGAACAAGGGCTCAACCTTTTCCTTCTCTATTCCTGTCGTTGCCCAAAAGGCAACCTCACCCTCTTATATCTCCTTGCCAAAATCTACAAAACTACCAGCCTTAAATTTAACCGACGACAGTTCCTTGACTGGGCTAAACATCCTTCTTGCAGAGGATGGTCCTGATAACCAGCGCCTTGTAACCTTAATTCTAGAAAAAGCTGGTGCTACGGTAACCCTTGCTGAAAATGGGCAAATTGTCTTGGACCTCCTAGCAGAACAACAAGAAAAGAATCTCCCTCAATATGACTGCGTCCTTATGGACATGCAGATGCCTGTTATGGATGGACTAAAAGCGACTCAACGACTCCGAGAAGATAATATCCAGGTACCGATCATCGCTCTGACAGCCAACGTTATGGAATCGGATCGCCAGGCCTGCTTTTCTGCCGGCTGTAATGATTTTTGCAAAAAACCAATTGATCGAAAGGATCTCTTTGAAAAAATACGAAACCAGTCTCAATCCGCTAATTATAACAACTAGTACTTTCCAAGAAATCACTATTATAAAAACAGGCTGACCCATAAACCAAGGATTATCAAAAGAGTCGCTATCTTTTAACGATGAGAGTTGACCATCGATTTCAGTAACGTACTGTTTTACCAAGGGTCGTAAAGCCTACCTGGTCACTACCCAAAAGGCCAGAAATACGGCTGTAAAATCATAAAACAAGTGTTGGCCTACTAACGCACAACCGCTACAAAGGGGCAAGTTCATGCGTGCCGAATATATTAACCCGTTTATCCGCTCGATTTCTAATACATTCGACACGATGCTCGGCTGCCAAATCACTCGTGGTACAATCTTTAGTGCGTCAGACAAAACAAATTTTCACGAAGTCAGCGGCGTTATTGGACTCTCTGGGATGGCTGCCGGCATGGTGATTGTCAGCATGTCCAAAGAGGTTGCGCTCAAGGCCGCCTCTACAATGCTTATGACCGAGTACACCGAAATTAACGAGGACGTTATCGACGCCGCTGGTGAAATAACAAACATGGTTGCCGGAGCCGCAAAAGCCGAGTTAGAAGAATACAACCTCTCAATCGGTTTGCCAAATGTTATTACCGGAGATACCCATCAGATCCAATTTGCCTCGAATGTTACTCCTATCTGTGTACCATTTGACACCCCTTGGGGCAATGTACTACTAGAAGTCGGCCTGGAAGTCGTTTCCACACCTACACCTTCCTAAGCGACTCTCTATCTAGGCAGGTATTCGCTCAGTTGAAGGTAAATTCACCCTCAACAACGGCAAACGCAAGCAACGATTAGCCATAACTTCTCCACTGATAACGACTTAGGCCCGTTTTTACAGGTATCATCTCTGACTGTAGTTTATGTCACCAGTTTGCCGATAAGGTAAATCGTTGGGTCTGTTTTTATCTAAAGCCTCTACTTATTGCCTGACGTCTTGTTCTCACGACTGTCGGCCACACCAAAACAGGAAGCGTGGTGTCTGGAATTACTTCTCTGCGGAAAGCAGCCGTCCTATTAACGAGTCTTCCCGAAGACGCGGCCGCCGCCCTTCTAGGAAAACTGACCGAAAAACAGGTCGAGCATGTTTCCATTGAAATTGCAAAACTAGGCCGCCTGGGAAGTGACGAGCAAGAAGCCGTAATTTACGAATTTGCCGATGCAAACCCCAACGCACTCGGGGGTGATTCGGGTGGAATTGATGCTGCGAAATCACTCCTTGAAAAGGCATTAGGGAAAGACCACGCTGGTTCGACTCTTGAAAGTGTTGAACAATCAATCGCTGCTCTACCTTTTGGCTTTCTCAAAGATGTCGACCCTCAAAACCTGTTAACCTTTATCGTCGACGAACATCCTCAAACGATCGCTGTGATTCTTACCCATCTTCCACCTAGCTACGGCGCCGAGGTCATGGGAGGCCTCTCACCCGAAAGACAACTCTCCGTTATTCAACGGATCGCCAACATGGGTCAGACCAACCCCGAAGTCGTCGACGAAGTCGAACGGGGCCTTGAAAAGCGTATGGCGAGCGTTATGAGTCAATCCTATGAATCTGCCGGTGGTGTTTCAAACGTTGCAGAAATTCTGAACGTTACTGATCGTGCGACTGAGCGTTCCTTGTTAGACAATCTCTCCCAAGAAGATCCCGACCTTGTTGAAGAAATTCGACGGCTCATGTTTGTCTTCGAAGATATTCAAAAAATCACTGATAAAGATGTTCAAGCTATTCTCAAAAATGTCGAGAATTCACAATGGGCCATGGCGATGAAAGGGGCAAGCGAAGAACTGAAACAAAAAATCTTAACCAACATGTCTAAACGAGCCGCCGAAATGCTCACCGAAGAAATTGAATTCCTTGGAGCGGTAAAAGTCTCTGATGTCGAAAGTATGCAACAACAAATTGTTGATATCGCACGACGACTCGAAGATACAGGAGAGGTTACTCTCAGTTCTTCAGACGACGACTCTGAACAGATGGTTAACTAAAGCCCTTTGCCAAACTAGGCCGCTCTTACGCCTATTTTGAGCGGCCTCAATTTTGAAATACCGAACATCTGCGAAAAAGAACCTTGCCATTTGGCAAGGTTCTTTCATTTACGCTTTATTGCCAATGCCCGGCAATTGAGCTGGTAGGTTCAAGATAACAGACTAGTGCATATCGGTCTCTGCCTCGGCGTGAATCTCAGCCTGATCTTCATCGCCCTGGACGTAGGTTCGGCCTTTATAGAATTGCGACAGAATAACAAAGACAACCGATGTTCCTAACATAATGTAGGTAAAGAACATGAAATAATCGGTCCCTTCGAGCCACTCGGTCCCATCTTTATTTTGGATAAAGTGGTTTACCCAAGAGGTAAAGTAGTTCCCAATAGCGACAGACAAAAGCCAAATCGACATAACAAACGACTTCATCTTCTTAGGAGACTGCGTATAGAAAAACTCAAGGCCAGTAATCGAGACCATAATCTCTGCAGCAGTCAAGATAATAAAGGCTAACACCTGCCATAAAACACTCGGGCTCGAACCGATTGCAGCGACATTCCTGCCATTTTCACCCTCTGAGAAGACCTCAATTTCGCTCAAAGAAACGAGTTTACCACCAAAGTTCGAAATTACCCGAACAAGGACAAACTTTGTCTCAACTGCATCAAAGGTAAATTCTGTACGATTACCCATAGGACCTAATTCAAACTTACCGACCGATTTCCATCCTTCGGTCCTCTTATTAGAAACCAAAATTTCGATCTCTTTAGCCTTGGCATCGTTACTTGTGCCCAAATTTATATCTTCTGGCTTCGTAAGATCTTCGGTCGATTCCCCTTTTTCTTCTGCTTTGGCGATCGCTTCTTCTGCCTTCTTCCTGGCCTCTTCAGTCGCCTTTGCTAAATACTCAGTGAGATCCATATCAGCGCTAATAGCGACCTTGTTGATTTTCCACGCTTTATTCTCAGCGAGGCGTATAGCGATCTCTTCCGGATTTTCAGCCGAAAGAGGTAGGAGATTATCTGCTCCATCCCCCCCTTTCTTTTCCTCCTCCGGGGCCGAGAACATTTCAGTGACAACAGCGACCAAAGAAGGCTCTGGAGGACGTTTGGAATTATAAGGTGCCCGTGGATAAATATCCGAAACCCATCCACTCGGTTTTTCACCAGGGTCACTATCTAGAAGGTTTTCAGCCTTAAAAGTATGTTTGAATTTTTTTACTTTCGTTAACGAAGGCTGCTTCCAAACGACATCGTAGGTATCTTCTTCTGAGTCATCTGTCGCTTTGTTTGTTACTTGATGTTTAAACGGAACGAGGCGTCCACCAGGAATGCTTGAATCAACCCAAGCGACCAACGCAAACGCCCCAGCCATAACAAAGAGGCCAATGCCAATTTTTCGCAGAGGTGTTAGTGGAAAAAATTTATTAATTGCCGGATAGAGAATGTATGAAAAAAGTGGAATAAAAACCAAAATCAAAAATGGGTTGGCTGCCTGAACCTGAGAGGGCAATATCTCAAAGCCAAGAACCTCCGTATCAAGATATCGTGCCTGTGTCACCCATGAAGAACCGGTCTGGTCAAAAAGGCCCCAGAACATAGCGACACAAAGTACAAGTGGAAAAAGATTAAGCAAAGTCAAAAGCCCCTGCTTACTAACGATCTCTTGAACGGCTTGCTTCCCGTGAGGTGGAATATGGACAAACTTATTACGCCCCATCCAAAAGACAATCGTTGCTAAAATCATCAATGCACCAGGTAGACCAAAGGCAAGGCTTGGCTGCCCTGTTGTGTCAAGAATCCATGGAATCATGAGGGTCGATAAAACAGACCCAAGGTTAATAGAGAAGTAAAACCAGCTAAAAACCCGTGGTAACATATGGTGATTCGCTTTACCGAATTGGTCACCAACATGGGCTGAAACACAAGGCTTAATACCACCTGCACCGATTGCAATAAGTGTCAAACCAAGGCTTAGGCCAAGACGGGTCTCATCTAGGGCCAAGACGATATGGCCTAGGCAATAGACAATCGACAAGCTAATAATCGTCTTGTATTTTCCCAAAAAGACATCTGAGATTATCGAACCGATGATCGGGAAAAAGTAGGCCGACGTAATAAAATTATGGTAGATCACATTCGCTTCGGCAGAAGACATAACGTCTAGGTCGCCCGACCGATTGTGTAAATATTGGGTCATAAAAATGACCAGAATCGCCTTCATCCCATAAAAGCTAAAACGCTCAGCGGCCTCATTCCCGATAATATAAGGGATACCACCAGGCATTTTGTCCGTTTCAACTGGCTTAATAAGATGCTTTTCTGCCATTACTTATAATTCCTTGGTTTTGAAATATATGGGGAAACAGGCAAATTCCTAGCCTAATGCCTAAAATATTTAGCCGTCATTTATAACATCTCTGTCAGGGAAAGACAGCCTTTTCATAAGAATTTTTTTAAAGAAGAAGATAAACACCCAGACTCTTTCTACCAAGGTGTTTAAAGCTCTCTTGAGGAGAGGGGAGCTACCTTGCCCAAGAGCTTAATAATCGATCAATAAGGATGGCAACCCCAACAAATCCACCAACAAAAAGCGACCACGAAACAATCCGATTGCGCAGCTCTTTTGAAAAATAGGGAATCGCTGTTGTGAGGTTCTCGTGCAGGGGAATCTCAAGCTCGTGAGCCAGTATAGAAATTTGTTGCCGAAGTATTTTGGGGTTCTGGAATCGATTTTTCGGATCTTTGCTGAGCATTTTTGCGACAAAATCGACGAATACCTCTGGTATTTCCTTGCGATATTGCCTGGGGTCGACAGGAGACTCAGAAGAATGGCTCAAAAGCTTCTGCAAAACAGTCCCCTCGGGAAAAGGAGGATGCCCCGTTAACATATAGTAAATCGTACATCCTAAAGAGTATATATCGCTTCGAATGTCGGCATTCCTAGGATCCTTTGCCTGTTCAGGAGAGATATAGTCAAACGTTCCTAATGTCACCCCGGTAGCCGTCAATTCATGACGATCTTCAAGGGTTTGCAAACGAGCCAACCCCATATCGACGACTTTTGCTTTTTCCTCAGGAGTAATGATTACATTTGAAGGTTTGATATCTCGATGGACGATTCCTCGCTCCCAGGCGTGCTCAAGAGCCGACGCAATTTGCGCAGCATAAGTTATTACTCTGTCTATACTTAAAGGCTCTTTTTCATGAATGATATCTCGAAGGTTTTCACCCTCAATGTACTCAAAAACGATAAAGTTCCAGCCCTGATCTTGATCGATCTGATAGACCCGGGCAATATGCTCATGGTCGAGCTGGGCAGCACTTTGGGCCTCATTCAAAAATCGATCGATATTTCCTGGGACTTGTTGGTCCAGGGTCAAAACCTTAATGGCGACGGTCCGGTTTAGCTGCTGGTCAAACGCCTTATAGACGGTTCCCATACCGCCCCCACCGATCATCTCCTGAATCTCGTGATTTCCTAACATGCTACCAATTAACAAGTTAGGAGACTTCTTAGACAGATCGCTCGGCGAGGGAACCTTTCCCTTATCAGTGATTACCGTTTGGCCAAATGCCCCACTATCAGGAGAAACCGCCCCCCCTGACGCAGTGCTTTTCTCTTCCAGGTTTTCCTCTTCTCCACCCATCGATTCTACTACCACCTTAAAGCAGACACCTCAAAGCGCCTAACCTTCTTATATAAAGCAACTTACAGCTGTAAGGGCAATCTTTCATACTAGTTGCCAAAAGACAAAATGTCAAGATTCCCCCTACAAAACCTTACTGACCCTTTTCCTTTTATTGCAGAGGCACAGGACATAAAATAACACCAATAGAGTTTTTAAATTCGCTAATATGAGTAGAAAAACAGGGCGATTTTCGACAATTATCGCCCGATTTTTGTCCCTCCCTGAGAGAAATCTCAACTTTTCTAACACGACAGCCCCCAAAATTGTCTCTTTAATAATCCCAAATTATCAAAATGGGTCACCTATAAGATTCAGAAGAAATAAAAAAGATGGGAGGCCCCAAGAGCCAATATCTCTAGCGAGCCCCTCTTCCGAAAACTCCGATCCCATTATGTTTGATTACGCCCTGAAAAATATTGATTCAAAATTCAACGACTTGCATCAAGGTCTATTTTGCGTTTTCAAGCAGTCCTTCCCAAAACGCTCGCTCGCTATCGACCTTTGTTTTTGACATTCTCTCATAATCATCAAGCCAGTTTAGAAAAAACTCGACCGACTCCTTTCGGCAAAGAGAGGCTCCACCAACCTCGACATAATAGGGAGCTGTCATGGTGTACCGATAACTTTGCGGACTTTGGGTAACGGCCCGCACAACGAGCCAACCACTCTCTTCAAAGATCACCTCGGGCAAACGACCCTGGCTCTTTTGCAGCTCGTCGATTCGGATCTCTTCCTGAACTACCCCATTGACAATAATCTCAAGGTAGTCAATCGGCTCACGGGTCGCCAGCTCCAACGATATTTCCATCTTCAGCTTTTCTCCTTGGTCGACTTGAAAAATATGCCCAGGCAATTTTCCATTGATATAAGGGCGCAACAAAGGGCCGTTGGTTATTAAAACCTGACCTTCGCGAAAATTTTCCATCCACTTCGCTGGATCAAATTTTTCTCCACAGTAGACATAAACCCGATTGTACCCGACAGGATTTTCAACCAATCCTGACCCGCTACCCGCAGAAGGTGGAATTCGAAAGCCACAGTTGAGCATATGAAAATAAATAGCGAGGTTCCACCGCGCATTGCCACTATCGCCTGGATACTTTTTCTTATCCCGCTTCCGTCCTTCCTTCTCGGTCGTGACAACTTTTTCCCGCTGTAGTTGCTCACCAAGAAGTTGAACCGAATCGACCTCCCCACGTGCTAACAAGAGTGGTAAATCCCAACTATAAGGACGGGTCAAATCGGTATGCTGTGCAAGCTCGTCCTGACTGGCCTCTTCCTTCTCTGAGACCTTCCAACGAAACTCGCTCAACCGATGCTCTTTCGTCTCAACGATTTTTCCCTTGAGTGTAAAAGCGTTCCCCGAAAGAATCGACTCTACTCGACCAATTACGTCTTCTGCATCGGACTTAACTTTCTTTTTTATCCTTCCTCTCTTCTTCGCTTGAGGCGGAAGAAGAAACGACATGGCCACCCCCTCGGCAGCGGCAGCTAGCGGCACCTCCTCTTCTTCTCGAAAAACCATAAGGTCGCCACTATACCACCCTTCTTCCTTCATATCGACGATCCGTTTTAACGAAAGGGTTTTATTATCCGTCGCCCGATTTTTCAGAACAAAAACACCTTGACGATAATTGTACTCAGGCCCTTTTTCGAGGAGAAAAGTATATCGGCCGGCAGGCAGACGCAAAACGAACATTCCATCAATTAAAAGATGGTCACCATGGTATTTACTTTTAGGTGGCCGGACGGCTCGCCCCCGTTCATCTTTGATATGGAGCCTTGCCGAAATCTCGTCACCCGTCTCTTCATCGATAACACGAAACTCTAATTCACCATCAGCCAGGTGGGGCCTACCAGAATATTCGCCGTGGTCCCCCTTTGGGCAAACATAGTCAGAAGCCGCCCCTTCCAAATCTTGCCCGACTTCCATAAAAATCGAGAAAGAAAGAAGGCCAACGAACACCAAGTACCCTCTTCTCCTCATAAGAGAAAGTAGAGACCATTTCAACATTTTCGGATGAAGTCGATCTAGCTTTAAACTCATATATATCTCATTTAGAAACGTAAAGGGAAGACCTAGGAAATCTGATTCTTTTCATTACTTGCTTGAGACAAAATAACGTCGACACTCTGGTTAAGTATAGAACAAAATTCTGCTCATTCCCGACGAAAATCGGCCCAGTCGATCTCTCTCCCCATCTTTCTTCCCGATTTTTCGGCTGTTTCCCGTTCTCGTCAAATATTTACCTGAAATAGCCCTAAAAAAAGGCTCCTAGAAACGGTCTAGAAGCTCTTACCAAAGGAGAAGGACTGCCCTACAATAATACAAAGGGTAAAAACGGTTAGATTCTATACCCCGACGATTTCCCGGTAAAAACGAGGCCGACAGCAACCATCCGAAAGTTCGCACCAAAAATCGGTCTTGGACACCCTGTTACGACCTTTACTTAGACCTTAGCCAACGTACAAAAATATAAATAACCTATGAGTAGTGACTATTATTCCATCTTGGGTGTCTCAAAAGGTGCCTCTGAGAAAGAAATCCAAAAAGCCTACCGAAGCCTTGCCCACAAATATCACCCCGATATGAATCCTGACAACAAATCGGCGGCTGAAAAGTTTAAAAAAGTTCAAGAGGCATACGACACCCTTGGCGACTCCGAAAAACGCCAAATGTACGATCAGTATGGGAGCCAATACGAAAAAATGGGGGGCCAGGGTGGCGGCTGGTCTGGTTTTCGTGGCGCTGGGGCAGGTGGTGGCCCAGACAGTGGTGTAGGTGGCTTTGACTTTAGCGACCTTTTCGGCCAAGGTGGTGGTTTTAGTGACCTTTTTGGAAGTGGTGTTGGCGGTGGCGGCAACAGTGGCTTCGGTGGAGGACAACCACGCCCCGAACGCTCACCCCGAGGTGCCGACCTGACTCACGAGATAACGATCCCTTTTCAGACCTCAATCAAGGGGGGCGAAGTCGCTATTCAACTTCGACGAGCTGGAAACAAGCAAGAGACCCTCACCGTCAAAATACCGGCAGGAATTGAAAATGGGAAGAAAATCCGCCTAAAAGGGCAAGGGAGCCCTTCCCCACGTGGTGGCCAGGCGGGAAATCTCCTCATTACCGTCGTCGTTGCCGACCACCCTTTTTATGAACGTCAAGGCCTTCACCTCCTCCTTAAATTGCCGATTTCGGTAAAAGAGGCGGTACTTGGTACCAAAATCGATCTTCAAACACCTCACGGAATTATTTCATTGACGATCCCACCGATGACCTCAAGTGGCAAAAAACTTCGCCTAAAAGGGATGGGAGTCAAACTCCCTTCTGGTAAGGTGGGCGATCTCGTCGTCGATCCTCAAATTCATCTCTTGGAAGAGGAGGGCCAAAACCTCGCCTCACTCGCCGAAAGGCTCGGCCCAGGTGATGACCTCCGCAGCGATCTCATTTGGTAACTCATGAAAAAGGATATCCTCCCTTTCTCCCCTGTAGCGATCCAGATAAAGGAATCCAACTGACAAAGAGCACGATGAATTCGACCTTTCCACCGACCGTTCGGCTTAAGACGACCGAACAGTTTCAAAGAGTCTTTTCTCAGAAGACATCGGTTGCGAACCGATATTTAATCGCCTATGGTCGGCTAAACGATCAAAAAACGACACGGGTCGGTCTTTCGGTCTCCCGTAAGGTAGGAAACGCAGTCGTTCGCAACCGTTGGAAACGACTCTTGCGCGAAGCTTTCCGTCTCCAACAAGAGGCTCTCCCTGAAGGGATCGATTTTGTTTTAATACCCAAAAAGCATATCACCCCCGAATTTGGCTCTCTTTACAAAACCCTTCCCAATCTTGTCGTCCAACTTCACCGAAAGCTCATACGTCAAGAGAACCGCTAAGATGTCAGGCCGCTTTGCCCGTATTTTTCTTTTTATCTATTTTGCAGTGCCGATTCTACTCACCTTGGCAATGTTGCTTCTTATTATCGCTTACCAAAGACTCGTAAGCCCATTTCTGGGTTCAAATTGCCGCTTCTCGCCGACATGTAGCCAATATTTCCGTCAGTCCCTTCAAAAACATGGGCTCCTGAAAGGGACCTTTCGTGGTATTCTCCGAATTACCAAATGCCACCCTTGGCATGACGGGGGGTACGACCCTCCCTAGCTTCCCTTCTTAGCAACCTTTTCACCAAAGGATTTAGGTAAACTTCTCTTGACTCCCCTTTCTGTTTTCGGTACCCTCTGGCCCGGCCAGAATTTTCTTGAAAATAACCTAGATCTTTACGGGAAGAATACCCAATGAAGTCTCGATCGCCTTTTACAAAAAAACCCTCCTTCGCACGGACTTACGGCCCTGTTTATACCACCCTTTTTATTGTTTGTCTCTTGGTGAGTATGACAAGCTGCTCTCTGGTCACCTGGCCCGAAACTTTGGGAGGATCAAAAAAAGAAGATGTCCTCGCTAAAATCGAAAACGGTCCCCAAAAACAATATATTGGCGACTTTGCCCGTTTTACCGGCATTGATCCACTCCCTATTGAAGGGGTTGGACTCGTTACCAACCTCGAAGGAAAAGGAGGCGTTCCACAAAAGTCGCCAGAACAAGATCTTCTCCTCCGTGAAATGCGTATTCGTGGGATCGACAACCCTCATGAAATACTGGCTTCGCCCGATACTGCTATCGTCCTTGTCCGTGGCTATTTACCAGCCGGTGTTCAAAAAGGAGATCGTTTTGATATTGAGGTCATCCCAGCCAAGCACAATCAATCGACAAACCTTCAGGGTGGCCAAATGTTAACGGTCCGATTGGCACAACTGACCAAACTGCGGGCTCAATTCAAGAAAGGACACCACCTCGGTTCGGCAGTCGGAGAGGTTCTTACCTCAGCGACCTTCGACAACCAACAGAGAAACTCTTCACCTAACTCCAATCTCGCAAATACCGAGCAACCAAACTCGAGTGGCTTTATTTTAGGAGGAGGGGTCTCTATGACGACTCGATCTATCGGGCTAACCCTCCACAAAGAAAATCGGTCAGCCCTTCTGGCGAGTGCCCTGGCCAAAGCGATCAATAACCGGTTTTCTATTTACGACCGTAACGTTAAAAAAGGAGCGGCTACCGCCAAAAACGATAGTTTCCTGGAATTCCGGGTTCCAGAACAATATAAATACAATATCGACCGGTACCTCTCGGTTATCAGCAATATCTATGTGCAGGAAAGTCAGAACCAGCAACTCGCACGTATTTCAGAACTGGAAGAAGAACTTCTCTCAGCGACGACGGCTTCGGGCCAAGCAGCTCTCCGGCTGGAAGCGATCGGCTATGCCGCAACCGAATCTTTAAAAAATGGTCTCTTCTCACCGAACGAAGATGTCCAGTTCTACTCGGCAGAAGCGCTCGCTTACCTCCAACAAAAAGAAGCGATCCCCGTTCTTGTCGAATTGACGAGTCGACGGCCCGATCTACGTTGGCATGCACTTGCTGCTCTTAGCTCTCTTGACAGCCCTCTCACTGCCGAAGCACTTGGGCAGCTCCTTCATTCCGAAGATCCTCAAGTCTGTTACGGCGCCCTGAATACCATCGTAACCCGGCATCCGAATCACCCACTTGCTGCAGGACAAGATTATCGATACTTCCGATTTCATCGCCTTGTGACCAATCGGAGCCCAATGGTCCATTTCTCGCGCTATCAAACACCCGAAGTCGCTCTCTTTGGACCAAATGTACCTCTGCGAGGACAAATTATTCTCGACGTTGGTCAAACCCTTATGATCACTTCACAACCGAACAATCTCGTCAAAGTAACCCGCTTTGGCCTTGGAGATGCAGAGAACAACACGCTCTTCTGCCAGGCAAACCTTGAAGAACTGTACAAGGTCCTTGCCGGTGAAGGGATCAATGTCCGTTATGGAGAACTTTTAGAGTTAACTCAACAACTTCAGGCGAAAGGGCACCTTGCAGCGACGATCGAAATCGATGCCCTCCCCCTCCCTGATCAACTTCAGACCGATCTTCAAGTCGCCCCGACGGCAGCACTCGATTCAAACGAATCGACAGACCCAGACTCTCAAGAGGCTTCGGCCTGGCCAACCTTTGAATCGACAGTTAGCAACCCTCTTAAAAGTTTGTGGGGTGGTAAATAAGTCTCTCTTCAAAATTCGTTGTTGATAGCCGAGGTGAGACCTTCCTGTTGAAAATATTCCAGGCAACCATTTTTGCAAAGAGCCTAAGTAAGAAACAGATAAATGCTCAAAGCGTTGGAACTGGCAGGCTTTAAAAGTTTCGCCGAAAAGATTCGATTCGAATTCCCGGAGGGAATAACGGTCGTCGTCGGTCCCAACGGTTCTGGCAAATCGAATATTGTCGATTCGATCAAATGGATTCTGGGTTCTCAAAGTGCAAAGTCTCTCCGCGGCAAAGAGATGCAAGATGTCATCTTTAAGGGATCAAGTACCCGCAACGCCCTCAACAGTGCCGAGGCGACATTGGTCGTTGACAACACGTCGTCGCTTCTTGATGTTGAAGACGACGAGGTCCGGTTGACCCGGCGTGTCTATAGAAGTGGCGAGAATGAATACTCGATCAACGGCAATATTTGTCGCTTAAAAGACCTGAAAAACCTTTTGCGTGGCAGTGGTATCGGTGCCGACGCCTATAGTATTATCGAGCAGGGGAAACTCGACCTCCTTCTTTCGACCGCTTCCAAAGATCGCCGGACCGTCTTCGAAGATGCCGCAGGTAT
This sequence comes from Pirellulaceae bacterium, assembly GCA_028066335.1. Taxonomy (GTDB): domain Bacteria; phylum Planctomycetota; class Planctomycetia; order Pirellulales; family Pirellulaceae; genus JALCBQ01. The sequence continues at coordinate 11,314 of JALCBQ010000025.1, read as the reverse complement.
TAGCCGTTTTAAGGCAAAAAAGCTCGAATCTCTTCGCCGCCTGGAACGTGTTAGCCAAAACATGGAACGGTTGGCCGATATCGTTGGTGAAGTCGATGGTCGCCTGCAATCAATACGGACCCAAGCGAGTAAAGCAGAAAAGTTTCGCAAGTATAAAAAACGGCTTAAAGATCTTAAAGTCTGGCTCTATACACACGAGTGGCACCACGCTAACGATCAGGCCCAAAAACTCTCCCATGAGCAGGCTGAGCTAGAATCGGTTCAGGAAAAGTGTAACACCCAGCTTGATCATATTTTGGGGAAACAAAAAGAAGTCGACATCTTTCTTGAAAATATCTCATTTCAACTTTCTAAACTTGAAGGGAATAATGGGAGGCTCCTCGAAAGTCGGGCCTCATTAACGACCGATCTTCATCAATTAGCCGAACGAATTCCCGAACAACGTCGACTAAGTAACCAATATCGAGAACAACGTTTTTTATTAAATATTCGTCGTCGAGAAAAATCGGCCCTTAAAGAGGAGGCTCAAAAACGCCTCTCTGCTGAAAAAGAAAAACTCGACAATCTTTTTGACAAAATCAATTCACGCCAGGAGACGACAACCCTTTTAGAGCAAGAGTGCCAAAAACTTAAAGAAAACCTCTTCAAAACCGAAACGACTATCGAAAAAATCAAAGAAAATAAAGGAGAGCAAAAGAGTCGGCAACTTCTTCAACAAACAGAAAGAGAACGCCTTGAAAATGAGCAAAGTAAGTTATTAGCTCAGGAAGAATTGTGGCACAAAGAGTACCTCTTATTTCAACAAGAACTAAAGAGGGCCGAAGAAGAACTGCGAGAAAAAGAAGAAGAGTTATTCAAAACTCGCACCAAACAAGGGTCGCTCGAAAAAGAATTCGAAGAGAGGCAACAAGAACATCAAAAACGGCAACAAGAACTCCTTGAACAAATCAGCAAACGGCAACGCCTTGGAGAGCGAGCGGCGATCCTGGCCGACCTTGAAGAAAAGCAAGAGGGAGTTGGAATGGGCGTTCGGCAGTTACTCTCGACCCTTGAGGGGGAATTCGGCCCCCTTTACGACGAGGTCCATGGACTTGTTGCTGATCTGATTCAGGTCGACATTTCTATTGCACACCTTATTGACCTCGCTTTGGGGAACCGATCCCAACATATTGTCGTACAAGGCGAGGCGATTTATGAAAAAGTTCGCTCGCAAAAATGGAATATACCGGGGCGTGTTTCACTTATTTCACTTTCGCAACTTGAACAGCAAGGCAGGCCGACCGACTCACCAACCGATCGACCGACCGGGGAACCTCTAGAAAATATCTCAGGGGTTATCGGCAGAGCCGATCGGCTTATCGAATTTGAACCACAACACCAAACCTTAATGGAACATCTATTAGGGACGACGTGGATTACAAACGACCTGTCTACAATCAACCGACTCAATGGTAACTATGGTCTGGCTCGTTTTGTCACCCTTCACGGCGAAGTGTTAGAGCCCGACGGAATTTTCACCTTGGGAAACACAGTTGCCCGCAGTGGCCTTATTTCACGCCGTAGCGAACTACGTTCATTAAGGATTGAAATCGAGCGATCTACCGAACAAGAGCAGAAACTCCGAGAGGAGGTCACTCTTATAGAATCAGCGCTCAAGGAGCTCAAGCAAGAGACGAAGAGCTTCCTGCAACAAGAAAAGCAAGGCTCACAAAAATTGTCCAAACGGCAGGCCAAAGTCGAAACACTCTACGAACAACAAAAAGAGTACCACCGACAAAAAGAAAACTTCACCAATACAAAAAATGAGATTGACCACAAGCTAGCCACCATTAAACAACAACAACAACAATTAACTCAGGAACAAAGCCAAATTGAGCAAGAGCTAAACGAGCAGCTCCAGCGACAAAAAAAGGACCGACAAGAGTTAGCCGCCAAAGAGGAAAGTCAACAACAGACAAGTCAAAAAATTACCACGGCACAAATCAATCTGGCTCAAAATGAACAAAATGTAAAAGCTTGCCAAAAACAACTCTCCCAACTTGAACGTTCCCTCAATGAACAAAAAAAGGAACAAAATACTCTCGAAATAACGTGGAGGGAACCGACCGAAAAGCTCATCCAGTTTTCTCTTAAACAACTCAATCAGCGGGCTCGGCTCGATGAAGTAATCCTGGAAAAAGAGAGTGTCGATCAAAGACTGGCCACGAAGCAAAAACGGCACAACACAATCAAACAACAAAAACGAGAGCTCGACCAACAGGGTGGACCACTCCAGGAAGAAGTCGCCCTTCTCGGTGAGAAAATCCATCAAAACGAAATTCAACAAAACAAATACCAAACGGAGAAAAGTTCTCTACAACAACGTTTTTATGAAGAATTTCAAAAGGAAATCTCCTCTCTTCCACGGCCCGATCGGCAAGACGATTCGGCTGACGATGAGCGAAACCAGGTTACCCACGAAATAGACCAACTCAATCAAAAATTGAGTCAAATCGGATCGGTCAACATGGAGGCCCTCGCCGAATTGGAGAACCTTGAAGATCGCTACGGCAGCCTCGACACGCAATACCAAGACCTCGTCCAGGCGAAACTCGCCCTAGACGAAATGATTGAGCGGATCGACCAAGACAGCCGCCAACTCTTTTTAGAATCACTCACTCAAATTCGTATTAACTTTCAACGTCTCTTCCGAAAAGTCTTTGGTGGTGGCCAAGCCGATATCGTCCTTGAAGAAGGGGTCGACATCCTTGATGCCGGCATCGACATTCTGGCAACACCCCCGGGGAAAAAATCGCTAGGGATCTCACTCCTTAGTGGTGGTGAGAAAGCACTGACTGCCGTTACTTTGATGTTGGCAATTTTTGAATACCGACCGAGCCCCTTTTGTATCTTGGATGAAGTCGATGGCCCCCTTGACGAGGCAAACATCGACCGTTTTGTTACGGTCTTAAAAGAGTTTCTCTCCATGACCAAATTTATTATTATCTCACACTCCAAAAAAACGATGCTATCGGCCGATACACTGTACGGTATTACTATGGAAGAATCCGGGATTTCAAAAAAGGTCTCGATACAGTTTGAGGAGTCTTCAGACCAAACTCGCAAATCACCCCATGGTGCCACCTCAGAGACAGGTTCTCAAGTCGATCAACCTCTCCCACCGAAAGCGGCTTAACTCTCCATTTTCGTCCAGCCTTTGATTCAATCAACACATATTGATGGTTTGGTCTTTCTGAGGTTTTTATACCTAAGCCCTTTGATGCAAGGCGATTATGCCTCCATCCCTTCTCTCTTTACCTTTAAAAACGGAGAAAACTCTCCCCTTTGCATTTCTGCGAATAAAATTCTACCTGATTCTCAAAACACTACGAATACCATGCAAAAGAACCTTTTAATAGACACCATCACTACATTTCTGGGAATTGATACTGGTGTAAAAGGCATTTTTTTGACACTTGTCGTTATTACGAGCGAAACTTTCTAAAGTGTTCCCCCCCTTACATTCGAAATAAGAAGACAGAGGTGCTCACTCTGGAAGCCCGTTTGGGTTTGAAGACTGAAAACCTTTAAGGGGGGACACTAAAAAGCCGAGATTCCTTCTCGGTTAAAGAGCCATTTATGGCTTTCTTTTGGCTGTCCTATATTTTTCGCCGAATTTAGCAGATGACCGTAAGGTCAATGAGAGTGACAAAGTGTGTCGACCCACACCTTTTGACCTCGCGTTGGCTTGGAAGTCTGGACTTAGGCTATTACATGCAGTGCAGGAACAGAGGGAACTGTGCCAAACCACTTGCAGCCCGAGTAAAATACCCCACCCAGTTACTAGAGGACTTTAGCTTCAGCAAGAAGGAACGCCGCCAAGAGGTCCATTAGTAGGGGATCATTGTGTACTGTGTTTTGGTTTTCCAGAACACAGAAAGTATCGATTCAACGAGAGGTTTGTAATTGGAGTGCCTGAGATGAAGGTCTTCACAACTGGACAAGTTGCCAAGATTTGTAAAGTAGCCCCCAGAACTGTTAGCAAATGGTTTGACTCTGGGCGGCTCAAAGGTTACCGTATACCTGGTTCCCAAGACCGAAGAATTCCTCGCGAATATTTAATTCGCTTTCTCAAAGAGCATGGTATGCCCTTAGGCGATCTAGAGGATGAAGCGATGGCTAAAATCCTTATTGTCGCACAAGACCAAGTGCTTATTGAGAATCTAAGACGAGAATTACCCGTCGAGCAAGATTTTAAAGTGTCCGTTGCCGCTAGCGGATTTGAAGCTGGTATTCAAGCAGAGAGTTTTAATCCAGATTGCATTATTTGCGATTTCTCCATTGGAAAAATCGAAGCATTGCAAATCTGCCAAAACCTCCGAAAGAGTTCCGACTTTACAGAAACGATTTTAATCGCTTTGCTCCCTGATGATGGTAGTCCTATGAGTTTCGATCGTTCTGCGATCAACGAAACGTTCAAAAAACCATTCGACGCCAAGCTTTTGGCCGATCGTTTGAAAACTTTGATCTCCTCGAAAAAAGAGTTGGTTTAAGTATAAAATATAGTTTCGCCGAGAATATTGGCTACTGTGATTGACCCTCACAGTAGCCTTTTTTTATCTCTGTCTCTCTCCTTATCAGGCGGTTTTTTCAACACCTTTTATTTTTCACAACAAAGGGTATTTTTAGCCACAAAATGGCCCGACACCCTCCCTTCTCTGGTGAATCGTAATAACAAATTACGGTTAAGCTCTTGTAACCGCCTAAAATGGTCTTCCCCGTTCGAAGAATTCATTAGAATCTGTACTAGAGACGTATTTACCCCGTTTACCACTTATGAGCCCCTTGTTCTAATTGTGGCTCGTCCAACTCGGACGATTTCGCCTTGGACAATCGAGCAAACTTCTACCAAGCCAGATTCAATCGTAAGCAGGCCCCTGGAATGAAAACCGCCTCTACAGCAGAACAAATTTTTAGCCAGCGGGCCCTTCCTCCCGAACTAGAACTTTTGTACCAACCGATCCTTTCCGATTTGGTTGAGGTCGAATTGCAACTGCAAAACGAGCTGCAATCGAGGTATCCCTATGTCGACCAACTGATTAAACATGCTTTTTTACTCGGTGGCAAACGTCTCCGACCTGCTCTTGTTCTTCTCTCGGCACAAACGCTTGGCAAAATTTCTTCACAACATCATCTCTTGGCGACTGTTGTCGAAATGATCCACACTGCAACCCTTATCCACGACGACATTATCGATCTGGCCGAAGTACGACGCCACCTTAAGACAGTCAACAAACAGTGGGATACCGAGTCATCGGTACTCTTGGGCGACTTTCTCTTTAGTCATGCCTTCTACCTTGCAAGTACCCTGCCCTCGAACCAGGCCTGCCAAATCATCGGTAAGACGACCAATAAAATTTGCGAAGGGGAGTTACGCCAAAAAGGGAATCAGGGAAATTTCGATCTAACAGAAGAAGAATATTTTTCGATCGTTGGGGCCAAAACAGCCGAGTTATGTGCCTGCTGTTGCCGCCTCGGGGCGACCTTCTCTTCAGCGACCGACGACGAAAAAGACCATTTGGCGAACTTTGGTTACTCTTTGGGGGTCGCCTTTCAAATTGCAGATGATCTCTTGGATATCGTTGGCACCGAAGACCGTGTCGGCAAGTCACTAGGAACAGATATCCAAACCCAAAAGTTAACCCTCCCAACGATTCACCTTCTTGGTAACATCGCCCCAGACAAACGCTCGTCAGTTTTATCACTTATTCGAGAGGGCAAAATTGATCCCCTTCGCCAACACATGGAAGAGGCCGGCTCGATTGATTATACGAAACGGGTCGCTCAAAAATTTAGTGAACAAGGACTCGCCGAGCTGGCAACCCTCAAAGAAAAACTATCGGCAAAACGGCCGACCAATGGCAACTCCCTAACTGAAGATAGCCCCTCTCAACAAGCCCTCAGCCAACTAGAGCTGTTGACACACTATATGCTCCGTCGTTCTCAGTAAGAGCTTGAAAAAAACATCGAGCTAGGTTCTCGGCTCTTGAGAATAAAAGGTTAGCCTTTGGAAGCTGGCTTCTTTAACATTGGCTTTAGTTCATCGACGAAATCGCGCGCATCTTCAAAGTCACGGTAGACACTCGCAAAACGGACAAAAGCGACCTCATCGACCTCCTGCAAATACTCCATGACTAACTCACCGATCTCTTCACTGTCAATTTCAGTATCTTTTCGTGAATGGACGGCAATCTCAACCCTGTCAATAATCCCTTGAATTTGTTCTTCACGAATCGGCCGCTTCCAACACGCTTTTTCGAGCCCACGGCGTATTTTCTCATGAGAGAAAGGCTCTCGGCCCCCCCCTTTTTTTACAACCTTTGTGGCGATCTCATCAAGCCTCTCATAAGTCGTGTATCGCCGCTTGCAGCCAAAGCATTCCCGCCGCCGCCGGATCGAAAAGCCATCAGGGCTCGTTCGGGAATCGATAACTTTGTCATTATCTACGCGACAATAAGGACATTTCATTTAAGGTCATTCTCAATGAGTAAATACCAAAGATCAGCGAACACGACTCTTGGCACTTTACCGAGTCGTCATATTTTGCGATAAGGGCCAGGTAACAGTTCTCTCTAACTTAAGAACAACCCCTGCATTAGGCCTCTATTTTACTATCTCATTTGGGGAAAACCACCTTCTCTTTGCAATATTTCTCCTCTCTTTCTATTGAAATGAATCATTGGAAACTACAAATGGGGTAAAATATTTCCATCAGGTAAGAGGCTCCTCTCTTTCGCAAACGTTACCTTCTCCGAAAAAGCGAATATCTTAAAAAAAAGATTGCCCAAGAAGACCAAGGTTGGTATCTTTACCATTAGAGAAACTGATCTCTCTCCCCTTTCCTTCGTTCTTTCATGTTTTTTGCTACTTCAATTATCTTTTTAAAAAGAATACGAGGTCTCTCTTGAATACACCTGATAAACCTGCTAACTTAAAAGAGAGTCCCGCCGGCTCTTCGAGCGACTCGGGGCAAAACCCCCTCAGCGAAAAGTTGGAAGAGGTACAAAGTGGCGAACACGAGCCCGAGTCTACCCTTTGGATCGGTCGCTACTCGGCCCGTGCGATGGTCGGCCTTTGGTTCCTTGGAATTGTAGAGGCGATCATCATTTTGGGGGGACTCATTTACCTCTCGACAGTCTACGATGATTTTAGCTGGAGTGGTTGGCCTGCAATCATTGGTCTATCGCTCCTCGGCATTTCATGGATTTATCTATTGGTACTGCTAGCTTATCGAGTTCTCGCATTTGAGTACGAGTTGACTTCCCAGCGACTTATTCATCGGAGAGGAATCGTCTTCCGTAAAACAGAACGAATTGAAATTATTGATATGCGCGACCTAAGTGTCAGCCAAAATCTTCTCGAAAGAATGGTCAACGTTGGAAACATCAAACTGGAATCTTCTGACTCCTCTGACCCTGAGCTTCTCGTCTTTGGGATTCATGACTGCGAAGAAGTCGCTGATATCTTTGACAAGGCACGCATCAAAGAGCGCCGTAAACGTGGTATCCAGATTCGGTAGCGACCAGACAAAGTATGCACTATTAAAAAAAGTCGCCTTCAAGGGGCGACTTTTTTTGGGGCCATTTTTACCGATCTCTTTTCTTTTTAGAAAAATAGACCGATTTTGTAGAACGATGTTTACAAAAATCAATCCCATTCACGTCGGCCACGTGAGCTGGGAATCCCCATTTTTTTCCGATATTTGGTCACTGTTCGCCGAGCCACTGAAAGGCCACACACCTTGAGCCTTTTTACCAACTCGTCGTCACTGTGTGGTTTTTTCTTATCTTCTTCATCGACAAGTTCTTGAAGTTTAAGCCGAATTTTATCCCAGGCGACATCTTCACCGTCGGCTGTCTGCGTCCCACCGACAAAGAACTCTCTCAATGGAAAGATTCCTCTCGGCGTTTGGATATACTTTTCATCAACAGCACGGCTGACCGTCGTTACATGAACACCGACTTCATCGGCTATCTGCTGCATTTTAAGAGGCACAATCGCCTCAGGCCCTTCCAGAATAAAGGCCTTTTGCACCTTAACAATTGCCTGGGCCACGTTCAAAAGAGTTGTCCGACGTTGTATGATCGAATCGATAAGCCACTGGGCCGAGGTGATCTTCTTGCGGATAAACTCTTTCTCACTGGTCGTTGCTGTTTTGTCTTGTAACCGTTGCCGATAATAATTACTAATATAGAGTTGAGGTAGCTCTCGATCTTCGAGCTTGACAACAAACTCACCCGTCTCGTCGTCAACCTCAAGCCAAAAGTCGGGCTTGATTGCCCTCACGACCGATTCGCTATAACGAAGGCCAGGAAAAGGGTCTAATTGGCGCATGTCGTGCCATGCCTCTTTGATCGTTTCGATCGAGTAGCCCGTTTTTTGTTTAATCAGTGGCAGACGGTTATCACGTAAATCTTCTAAATGGTTTTCTATAAGAACCTTCATTTCGTCATAGAAAAGATCATCTGTTTCGAGTTGAAGCAATAGACATTCTTTGAGGTCACGCGCACCGACACCAACTGGCTCGAGTGACTGGACAATCTGAAGCGCTTTTTCAGCAAGTTTTACCCCTTCGTCACCCATACCTGGCGGAACAAGGTCTTCAAGACGCCCCTTGAGATATCCTTTGGAATCTAGACTCGATATAATTCGTTCGCAGGCATCATTGAGTTCTTTACCAAGATCGATCTCACCAAGTTGATGATCAAGGACATCGTAGAGAGATTCTTCTCTGGCCGTTGCATTGGCCATGGTGTCGTGTTGGCGATCTTGTTCATCTTGAATACGTGAGGAAGAGAGGCGGGTCTGTTCTTCTTGCCGCTCAGGAATTTGATCGCCCATATTGGCAAGGCGTTCAAAATCGTCAGCGTTGGTCGAATCGTCTTTGACAACCAGCTCTTTCTCAGACTCGGTCGGTGCATCGGGGGAAACTTTGTCGTGAGTCGTTTCAGCGACCATCTCTTCTTTGATATCGAGAATTGGGTTTTCGCCTAATTCCTGCTCGATTCTCTCTTGAAGTGCCTGCAATGGTAGCTGCAGGATCTCCATCGACTGGATCATCCGGGGGGCCATGACCTGCTTCTGAGCCAGCTTTTGTTCCAAGCCAAACGATAAACGCATTCTTCACTACCAATCGGGGGATAAGAGAGAACAAAGTAGAAAACAAAACAACAATATGAGGTTCCCTTTTGCCCTTTGTCGACTAAGTCCAACGAAAAGGTCTACATAATAAATTTAGTACAAGAAATACCGTCTGAGGTAAATACCAAAACCCGGAAATCGATTTTCTCTAAAAAAGGTATCCCTTCGAGAAATTTAGCTCAGAAACACCCAAGATATCTCACGAATTTTATCAAAATTCTCGCGAAAGAGCAAACACTTTTGCCTTCGGCTGCTCGTTAGAAAATGAGCGACTTTTCACACAAAAACATGATAAAATCAGCGAGATAAGTACCACTGCTAGACGGCTTGAGATCGTTTACGACGACTTCACAAAGAGCCTGCTAATTTTTTTCGAGTTTCTGAAACTGACGAAGGGGACGTGGGAGAGGAAAATGGACCTCTTCTTCTCGAATCGAGTGGAGTTCGACAGTGGCATCAAACCGTTTTTTTAGGTACTCAAGGCATTCTTGGACAACTTGCTCAGGGGCACTCGCGCCAGCAGTTACCAAAACGGTGTCGTCTTGATGAAACCAGCTGTCGTCGATATATTCAGCACCGTCAATCAGATAGGCACCACGGACTTTTGCAGTTGCCAACTCTTTAAGTCGCTGACTATTAGAACTATTTTGACTTCCCAAAACCAAAACGACATCAGCCTTTTCAGACAAAACACCGACCGCCTCTTGCCGATTTTGAGTTGCGTAACAGATATCCTCTTTGGGAGGGCCCTGAATATGAGGATACCGCTCTTTGAGTCGCTGAATAACCCGGTTGGCGTCGTCGACCGAAAGGGTCGTCTGAGTCAGGTAGGCCAACTTCTCAGTTGATGACAGCTCAAGCCGATCGACATCTTCGGGGGTTTCGACAAGAATAATCGCCTCGGGAGCCTCACCCATGGTCCCCAAGACTTCATCATGCCCTTCATGGCCAACCAGAATAATTGTATAGGCCTGCTTGGCAAACCGGATCGCCTCAAGATGAACCTTGGTAACCAAAGGGCACGTTGCGTCAATGGCGTTGAGGTTTCTTTCTTTGGCAATGCGGCGAATTTCAGGGGAGACACCGTGTGCCGAGAAGAGGAGATGAGAGCCTTCGGGAACTTCAGAGAGTTCATCGACAAAGACTGCCCCTTTTTCTTTGAAGGTATCGACAACATGTCGATTGTGGACGATTTCGTGGTAGACATAGACTGGTGCACCAAACTGCTCCAGTGCAAGATCGAGGCTATCGACGGCCATATTGACCCCAGCACAAAAACCACGTGGATTCGCCAAGATTACCTTCATTCTATCCTTTCATCGGCAGAGGGAAATCGCCACTAAAAACCAGAACCGCTCTCTCCTCTTTATGGTAACAGAGAAAGGCCAAATGTCGCCCCCAATTTTTCTATTTCAGCAATACCGTTTTTCTCCACTCGATCGACAGGTGAAAAAATGTTTTATTGGCTCCTTAGCTCGTGCCCCTTTTACAACGTCTCTTACCTAACGTGGCAAAAAAATTGCATCACCCCATTTGACCTGCCCTGTTTCAGAATAGGCAAAATTATAAAAATCATAGAGATGGTAACCATATTCGGCAAACATCTGAAGTAACTCGCCTGCCCACGTCTGACCTTCATAGACCGAGACAAAATCGACCTCACTAATAATTGCCCGTACCTTCTTTTTTGTAAGAATCTCTTGCCCCCCTTCAATGACCTTCCCTTCCCCCCCTTGAACATCCAATTTTAAGAGGTCGATTATGTCGATTCCATTCTCCTGGCAAAAGAGATCAAGTGAAGTACTTTGAACCTGAAGCATCTCACTTTTGGAAAGATCATCCATTCCCTCAACATAGGCACCGGCCTCCTTCGAAAAAGGTAAAAGGGAATTCGTAACGTGGTTTTCAAAACTATAGAACGTTTTGATCTCTTCTTTTTCAGCAAGGGCAAGTTGCAACGGGATAATAAGCCGATCATTTGCAGCCTTTGTTTGTAACTCCTGAAAAGTTACAGGAAAGGGTTCAAACGAATAGACCGTCGTTTCGGGAAACAGCCGACGATAGTAGAGAGCCGTCTCCCCTGTGTTCGCACCGACATCAAAGACCGTTTTTACTTTTTGGCCTGCAAGGAGGT
>JALCBQ010000024.1 GCA_028066335.1 Pirellulaceae bacterium | reverse complement strand
CCCCAGACGGGCAAGAACTACGAGCAAACGACCTTGTACTTATTCACAATGTTGGTAGTCGTAATCAATCGAAAACGATCTACACAACGGCAGACGATAAACAGTTTCCCAAAGGTTATGTGCTAAGCGAATATTCGAGACTTTCTTTTAGTAAAGATGACCAACGAGTTTTTCTGGGAGTCAAAAAACAACAGGAAAAGCGAGCCAATCCCAAAGGGGATCTTGCTGATGTCGATGTTTGGCACTGGGAAGATACCACCTTGCAATCGATCCAAAAAATCCAGGCCAATCGTGAAAAACGTAAAACTGATTTCGCAGTTTTCAATACCAAAACAAAGGCTGTTACCAAACTCGGAAGTGATAAACTTGTCGTTTCCTCGGCCCCTACTGGCAAGTGGGCGATCGGCCAAGATAACACACCGTACGCCATGGAGCTCTCCTGGATAACCGGGCGATCTGACTATTACAAGGTCGACCCCGACACTGGCAAAAAAAGCCTCATTAGTCTGGGTATTAGTCGTCCTGTTGGGAACTCGCCTGATGGCCGATACTTCCTATTTATGAAAGGTCAACAATTGTGGGCCTATGATCTTGATAATGAAACAAAAACAGACATTGCCAAAGTTGCCGACGTAAGCTTTGCCAATGTCGAAGACGATCACCCCCACCCAAAAGGAATCTATGGCCTTTCAGGGTGGAGCGCTGATGGCAAATCGGTCATTGTCAACCACAAATTTGACCTGTGGGTATTAGCCCTTGATGGCTCTTCTGCCAGAAACCTAACAGAGGGCTATGGTGAGAAAAACCAAATCCGCCTCAAATATCATACTTTTGACCGTCAAGAAGAAGGGATCGATCTCGATAAACCGATCTATCTCACCGGTTATGGAGAATGGACGAAGAAAACTGGCTTCTATATTATCAACAAAAAAGGAAGCAGCCCAATCGCATTAATCGATGTTGATGCTCAATTAGGTCGTCCTGTCAAAGCAAAAAATGTTGACAAAGTCATTCTTACGAAAGAACGGTTCGACCTTTACCCCGATTATTATGTGACGAATACCCACTTTGAAAACCTCACCAAGGTTACCGACGCCAACCCACAACTCAAAGAACTTTCATGGGGAAAGAGCATTTTAGTAAACTATACCAACAAAAAGGGGCAGAAACTCCAGGCGACACTCGCTATACCCGATAGCTACCAACCTGGTGACAAACTACCAATGCTCGTCCACTTTTATGAGAAGCGTTCACAAAACCATCACCGTTTTTCGTCCCCTCGCTTTAGCTCAGGACCACAACTAGGACAATTTGTCAGTCGTGGTTACATGGTTTTACAACCTGATATCGTCTATGGTGTTGGAACTCCAGGAGATGACGGCGTAGATTGTGTTACAAGTGCCGTCCAGGCAGTTATTGACCTGGGCTACGCCGATCCTCAAAAGATTGCTGCTCATGGCCATAGCTGGGGTGGCTACCAAACCTCTTATATGCTTACACAAACAGATATGTTCTGCTCAGTCGTTACGGGCGCCCCGTTAACGAATCTAATGAGTATGTACAACATACTCTATAAACGATCTGGAGTCGCGAATCAAGGGATTCTTCAATATGGTCAAGGTCGCATGGGCGAAAGTCCATGGGATAATTTTGAGCTCTATACAAGTCAGTCTCCTGTTCACCATGTCAAAAATATCAACACGCCATTTATTATCTTGCATGGGACAGCCGACGGTGCAGTCGACTGGAATCAAGGGCTCGAGTTCTATACCGCTGCCCGTATGCATGGCAAAGAGGCGATTTTGCTCTCATATCCCGACGAATTCCATAGCCTGCGTAAATTAGAAAATCAAAAAGATTTCCTCATACGCATTGAACAGTTCTTTGACCATTACTGTTTTGAAAAACCGGCGCCGACCTGGATGTCCGAAGGACAACCTTTCCTGGGCAAACAATTTGCAAAACCGACCGATGGCATGCCCAAAAAGAAAAACTAGTAGAATTTAGCCCCCTCTGGGGGATCTCTTAATCTTAAACAATCATAAAAAGAGGGGGTGCGGCCTATAGCCTACCCTCTCTTTTTATGTCCGTTCCTATTTTAAGGTTCATTCGATCTATAGTAGATCCCACCTATTTGTCATAGACATATTTTAAAAAATGTGTTACTTTATCGATATAAGTCCTCTCCTAAATTTATTGATATGTTATAGTAATGTATCGCCTCCCACTTCTTATATTTAGTTTCAAAAGGAAACAAACATGGCTAAGGCAGCTTCCAAAAAAACGGCTCCAAACAAAACTGCAGCGATTCGTGAGTACCTCAAACAAAATCCTTCTCATGGTCCTAATCAAATTGCTGCCGCTGTTTCGAAAAAAATTGGTGTTACCGTTACCGCTGGTTATGTCAGCACCATTAAGTTTAATGATGCTAGAAAATTGAAAAAAGGACCAGTAAAAGCCAAAGCAGCGACAACAAAAAACACAGCGCCTAAAAAACCGGGACCAAAGAAATCGGCAAAACGGAAAACAGGCCCTAAAAAAACAGTTGCCAAGTCGGTAGCTCCCGCACCTTCGGGCGATCAAGTGACAGCAACCGATCTGATCGTCGCCAAAAATTTCGTTGAAAAAGTTGGTGACGTCGATAAAGCGAAATCGTTGGTTAAGGTCTTGGAACTAACCCAGCTAAAAAGCTAGGTTCATCTATACAGAATAGACAAAAAAGAGCCCAGGCGTTGAATGCCTGGGCTCTTTTTATATCTAATCTATATCCAGTTTTAAATTTAGAAATTTGTATTTCAGGAATCTACTGACTCAAAGACTAAAAATAGTTATCTAACGCTCACTAAATCGGAGCTTCATTCAGTAAAAATCCCCAGCAGGCCAGTTTATGGCAAAGAGAAATCATTATGGCACCTCTTATGAGTTTTTCCAGGGAAACTCACTCTCTGTTAGTCGTTCATACGCCTCAATATACTTCTCTGCGGTCTTTTGAACGATAACATCTGGCAATTGCGGGGGTTGGCTATTCTTATCCCAATCAGTCGTTTCCAGCCAGTCCCTTACAAACTGTTTATCAAAGGAGAACTGATTTTTGCCGACCTCATACGTATCAGCAGGCCAAAACCGGGAACTGTCAGGGGTGAGCACCTCATCAATTAAAATGATCTCTCCTTCATAGGTACCAAACTCAAATTTGGTGTCGGCAATAATAATACCACGCTCTCTGGCATATTCAGAGCCTCTCTTGAAAATATCAAGACTACGCTCTTTGAGTTCATCGGCAACCTTTTGGCCAACGACTTCGACCATCTGTTCGAACGAAATATTTTCGTCGTGCCCTTCGTCGGCCTTGGTTGATGGGGTAAAAATTGGCTCCGGTAGTTTCGAGCAAAGTTGCAAGCCGGGTTCGAGGACGATCCCGCAGACTTTGCCATCTTGTTGATATTCTTTCCAGCCTGAACCAACAAGATAGCTTCGCACGACACACTCAATCGGAATGACCTCAGCCTTTTTACAGACCATACTACGCCCTTCAAACGAGGCAACATCGGTCCCAGCCGGAAAGTCGACATCAGACAAATCGGTCGAAAGCATGTGGTGTTTCTCACCCAATTTTTCAAACCAGAACTTTGAAATTTGTGTCAAGACCTGACCTTTGTTTGGGATACCTTCTTCGAAGACCCAATCAAAGGCACTAATACGGTCGGTACTGACCAGTAATAGTTTTTCTGTGAAGTCGTAAATATCACGGACCTTGCCATGACGAGAGGGAATCCCCTCAATGGTTGTTTTGGTTACAGGTTCCATTTTTCACTAAAATTATCTCAAGAGGAAGGAAAAGAACAATAGTTCGAACAAAGACCCTAAATATAACATCCTTTTTTGATGTTTCGTAGTACCAAGTGAGACTGTTGCCCACGAAAAATGCCAACCTCAAACGTGGCTACCCTGTTTTTAAAAAACGCTGAAAGAGGGCCTCTCGCCAACGAACAGGGGCGATCTCTTTTTGTGCCGTCCCTTCTTTTAAGTTCGCTCGAAATATCACCAGCAATAATAGGGGCAAATACCACGCCACATAAAGCCCTCCACCAAAAGGGTGCCAAAACTGGGAGGCACAAAGAACCAGGGCACTACCTGCCAACAAGGTACCAATATTTTTCTTTGCCGGCCAAGTGGCAAAGCTAACCGAAATTGCCAAAAACATTACCAAAACAGGCAGTCGATAAACGGCCAGCCATGGAACATACCACACCCCTTGCAACTGTTCCATCGTAGGGCTTAGCAAGCCAAACATCTGACGGCTTGAGGTGACAAAATGGGCCGACTCATCAAAACTCAGCCATAAAATAAACAACATCAAAAGCAAAATACTAACAAGGCCAATAAGAAAACGGCCCAAACCACGCTCCCAGTAAAAACTAACCCACAAGGGTAATAAGAAAAATGGGTAGTAGACCAAACCGGCCACCATCCCTAGCAAAAGACCAGAAATCAACGGTTGGCGAAAAGCCAAAACAGCCCATAACAAAAGGGCGCTAGGTAATACGTGGTCAACCATCCCTCCCATTTGTCCGGTATAAGGATAGAGCAAATAAAATGCGGCGGCAGCCAGCCCCATCCGTGTCCGACCAATCAGACGATACCCGCCGACAATAAGCCCCACAACGATCAATAATTGACAAAAACCAACAAGTAATTTTGAAAACAGAAATGTGCTCGAAGAAAAGGTCAGCTCTTGAGTATCTTCCAATCGAAAGTTACCAAGCTGGCTCTGGCTTCCCTTTTTGGTGATATCCTCATCTCTGTTTTCATTATGGTTCAATTCAGGAGCAGCCAGCGTTTCACGAGAATCTCCTTCTTTTTTCTCTGAATCTCCCACCTCTAGCTGATGATTTGGGTCATCCGGCCTAGACGGTTTCTCAAGAAAGTCCTCCCTCTCTTGTCTAATTCCTAACTCAACTCTATCACCAAGGTCAGCGACCAAAGAACCCTCGTCAATGGGAGCTTGTTCCTGAGGCTCAGGGGCCTTACCTTTTTCAAAATCCTGCAGCTTTTTCTCAGCGGAAAACGACGAATCCGGGGGAGTATTCTCAGTATTACTCTCAACGTCGTTCGTTGAGCCATCTGGTGACAGGTTTTCTAAATCGTCGTCCGAAGAGCCCTCAGCCTTCTTGTCAGTTTCCCTATGGTCTGTTCTTTGAGCGTCATTTTTTTTATCAGGAACATACTCTTTGACTGGCATAAGGCCAACGCTCGGTACAAAACGCAATAATCGGTACCCGGGGCCAGTTTCGATCGGATAAGCTGATCGGACAGAGCTTTCGCTCTGAAATATTTGGCCTATTAAAACAACAAAGAGGATAACGACTAAAAAGCCGATCCCACCAAGAGATAGATTAGGCTCAGTCAAAGGACGCCGCAACAACGATATATCGACCAATAACCGTCCTAAAAAAAGAAGGCCGACAACAAACAACCATAAAAACCCTCTAAATTCGAGCCACTGGCCTTTCTCTTTTTGCCGCTGAACTTCGGGGGGAGGTGGTAATACAATTTTCTCCTGGGCTGAAGAAATAGCTCTTGGAAGATGGTCAGCCTCTTCGGAAGAGAAATTTGTTGCTCCTCCCTCTTCGGCCCCTCCTTCTTGTCTTTGCCCATTTTTTTCTTGTTCACTTAATCCATCATCTCCCTCCTTTTGAGACTCGGTCAAAATCTCAGGACGGATTGAGTCACCGAAACGAAGAGAGTCTTGTTGACGTAACAGGCGGCTCTCTTGAGTGCGTATACTGGCTACCTCTTGCAGATAGCGACCATGATCAACAAGTAATAGTCCAGGGGTTAACGAGAGCAACAACCAAAGGTCAAAGTTACGCAAACTCCAAAGGCGGCCAAATTTAAAAAAAAGGGCCACAAGAAGAAACGCAGCAAGATAAGCCCAAGTCACTGGGCTAACAGGAGAATAATCCAGTAATAGTTGGTTCATGCAAAGATATCGAAAAGAGGTGTCATTTTCCCTGAAAAACCTGGTAGAAGAGTTTACAGACCAGATAAACAAGGGTCACCAAGACGGCATCATTTTATCGAACTCCCTCGGAAAAACAAGGGAATAAAGACAAAACGGCTACTCTTTCAAACGCCCTTTTGCCTCGGCCCGCCAAGGGCTGTCGGGAGCCAGCTCTAAAAAGTGGGCCCAATGTTTTTTGGCGACCTCTTTTTGCCCCATCTCATCCAACGTTTTGGCAAGGTGATAATGAGCATCGGCGTAATGTTGGTGATAACGCAAAGCTCCCTCAAAGGAGGCGATGGCTAATTCAAACTCCCCTAATTCGACCAAAAGGCATCCCAGATTTGCCCGTGCCTCGACATATTCCTCGTCGAGTTCGATCGCCATGAGATATCGTTCTTTTGCACCGTCGAGCTTTCCCTGGCGATAGAGTATTTCGGCGAGTTGAAAATGGACCTCCGGCAAAGGGCCATGAGCCATCAACACTGCCCGATAGATCTCGGCCGCACCGTCCCAGTTCTCTTCATACTCAAAATCGGCTGCAAGGTTAAGCATCTCGTCACGACGAAACGGCACAAATGTCGATTCATCTTCCAAATATTTCGCAACCGAAGAGGCCGCAGCCAAGTGAAGAGGGTCGTTAAGATCAGCAACTTTTGAGGAACTCGGTAGCTCTTCTCCCTCGAAAATCCCCTCTTCCTCAGTGGAAGCTTCTGCCTCAGTGGAAATATCTGTCTCAAGAAGGGAATCTGCCTCCAAGTCTTCACCATTTTGGACTTCGTTATTTTGGACTTCGTTGCTCGACTGTGCCCCGATAACACTACCAGCAAGCTCCTGAAGGTTAATTGCCTCTCCCTTTATTTTAGTATCTTTACTCTCCATATCGAGCCATAACTGGCCACCAAGGTCGAGCCACTTTCCCCCTTTCGCAACGAGCATCTTTCGCCCTTCAAGACGAACCTCAAAATGCAGAAGAGGTCGTTTTGCTTCGGGAAACCTTTCGGCGAGTGCTGCCAGTTTTTTCCTCAGAAAGGGCCATCTACACCCCTGAGCAAGGAGTGAGGCAATCTTTTGCCCAACGACAAGCTCTTCTTCGGCAAAATAAGGGAGCTTTCGAATGGTCCATTTTGCCTCTAAAAACTGGTCACGGTGCCAAGATCGAACTTCGCGAACGGTTACCCCCAGTTTCTGGGCAAGACCTGCCGGTGTATAAGCTCGGGCCAAATCTTGTCCCTGCCCCTCACCCCCTTGCCCGACGAGCCTCCAAAACTCGTCTTCAGAATAAACTTTTAAAGTCCCGGAAGCAGCCGCTTGACGCATCTCTTGAGTAAAAATCTTCATGCGAGAGCTGCCAGGCATTTCATCTGCCCCAATCACTAAAAGGTCATACCGTTGCCGATGTACACCCCTCTCTTGCGTAGCCAGCTCTTCCTTTTTATCGCCTTTATCTTCATTTCGATTGACAGGGGCTGAATGATAGAGATGCTCGGAAGAAGAGATATAGTCGCCACCACAATTACGGACGATCTTTTTCGCCTCGGCACGACTCATACTGCCAAGGGTACCGGCAAAAGCGACCCGCTTTCCAATAAGGGGTTTGTCTCTTGACAACAACGATTCAAAGAGAGCGACAGACAACTTGCTTGATTTCGTTTATAGCAAAAGAAAAAAGGGCCACGTTCTCACGTAGCCCTCAAGTATACTCAAATTTTTTAAGAAAAAAACATAACTGGTGAATTAACTCTTAAAAACGACCTTTTGCAGTACGATTTTTTCACCCTCACTATTTTTGGGAGGACTAAGCTCCATAACTCCTTTATCATCCGGGTCATTGAGGAGTCTGAGCTCGGGACCAAGAGGATTTTTCTTCTTGACTGAATCTCCGTTACTCGATTTGTCTTCTACTGCTTCTTTTTTAAAGGTCTCTTGTTTCTCCTCGTGTTTCTCCTCGGGAGTGATTGGTTTAAACGACTTATTGGTGTTACTCCCTTTCCACTCTTCCTGACCTCCAGCTCCAGATTCGCTCGTAGATTTTTCAACCCCATTATTGAGATCGTTGGTATCTTTTGCCTGTTTTAGTTCCTCGGGGCCAAGGCTCGGAGGCTCTTCACCTGTTACCGGTACGGCATCAGAAGAAATAACCGTTCCCTCAGGGTAGTATCCTTGTGAAATTGGCTGTAAAAAAGGTGTCGTCTCTACCGAAACAGGGCCCACCCCACAAGCATGGCGTGCCCAAACGGTCTGAGGTGCATATTGCATTGTCGTTTGGGGAACCATCTGGGAGACGGTCACAGGACGCATAACGGTTTGGGTTTCGTTTACATATTTAAGAACGCGGACCGGAACTTTTTCTACTTTTTCTTCATAAACATAACGCTGAGTCGTCACGGGAACCTTGCGGACCATCGTCTCTTCGACCCAACGAACTGTTTTTTCAGGAACTTTATAAGTGACCTTCTCAATAATGGGACGTTGAACGGTAACAGGAACCTCGCGAACAACCTCTTGGGGCACAAGCTTTCGGACTTGAACCGGAACATCTCGGGTAACAACCTTGTCGACGTAATGCGTAACCTGAGTCGGTACCTTTTGAGTGACGACCTGTTGCTGGTACGTCGTTACAGGCCGTTGTTGTTGAACGTACTGCGGGACATATTGATTGACGGTATAGGTCTGACCTGGTCTCTGATAAGGTACCCAATAAAGACCTCCTCGCTGCTGAACAACTTGCCCAGTAGCCGGATCGACAAAGGCCTGGCCAGGTAAACGTTGCAGCCGATTTCGGACTTTGCCCGGAACCTGAACTTGTTGCTGGACGACTCCACCAACATTCACGACCTGATTTTGGTAGGTTGTTACCGGTTTATACGTAACCTGATATTGGTCTTGCCAAACGGTTTCGGTAACCGGTTGCCGGACGATTTGTTGCTCACGCCGAGTGCTCGTTTCAAAAACTTCTTTCCACTCTGTCGTCCGCTCACTGCGGGTACTTGTTTCGTTAACATACTTGACCCGATCGTAGGTGTACTCTTTCTCTGAGGTCTCATAAACTGGCTTTAAGACCTTGTATGTCTCTTCTTTGGTACTCGTTTCAAGAACGGGTTTAGCGACCTTATAGCGGCGCTCACGCATTTCTGTCGTCCAGACTGGACGCCTAACGGTAACCTCTTCTGGACGCATAACCGTAGTAAGTTGCTGACGATAGGTCGTCACTGGCCGCTGTTGGTAAACAATTTGTGGTTGCAGACGATAACTCGGGACTGCAACAACAGGAGCATTCGGACCATAATAAAGACGTGGAAAAAGTTGTCCATAGGCCGGTGAAGTCGAAGAAAACCCGGCTGCTACAAAAAGGGACGCTAAAAGGGTAACCTTAGCAATGTGACTGGTAAATTTCACCATGGATTCGTAGTACCTGAAAAAAATGGCAGACGTTTCTTTGTTTTTACAGTGTAAGTAAGGCAGCCTTGCCAACCCTCGTGCGAAATCATTTCCTTAAAAAAGACGATTCCACCGACGTTTCCTTTCCAAAGACCGATCCCTAGTTGGTTGATACCGAAGAGAGATCTATACTTTAGAGTGTGGCGAACAAACGGCTTTTAGGCAAATTAAAAATATCTTCTTTCTTTTGCCATTGTTCGTAAAACACTGTTCTAAAACAACTTAGGATTTTATAAATTCTTTCAAGTTTTTTTGCAAACTTGCCGACACGGTTTCGTCGAATTCCCTTAAATCGTTGTAAAACTATAGGTTATAGACTAATTCCTCCCAAACCCCGTAATCGATTTTCTTTAATTTTTCTTTAAAAAAATAGCTATAAATTTTTATGTACTACTACGATACAACGTTTTCAAGTCCCGAAGAGAACCTCGCCTTTGACGAAGCGATCCTAGAAAAGTGGGCCCAAGAAAAGATCAAAGAACCTTTTGTTCGAATCTGGGAACCCCAAAAACCGTTTGTTGTGATCGGTCGCTCAAGTAAATCGGCCGAAGAGGTCAACCTTAAGTACTGCCAAGATAACAACATAGGTGTTTTTCGAAGAACCTCGGGAGGGACGGCAATCGTCACCGGCCCGGGCTGTCTCATGTATGGTGTCGTCCTCAGCTACGAAGAGTACCCACATCTCAAACAGGTGGACAAGGCCCACTGCCTTGTCCTAAGTCGTTTAATACAAGCAACTTGCAAATCACTCCCACCTGAGATTGCTCAACAAATTTCTCTCCAGGGTACCTGCGATCTCACATTAGGAGATAAAAAGATTTCGGGCAACTCTCTCCGCTGTAAAAGGACTCACCTACTCTACCACGGCACCCTTCTTTATCATTTTGATCTCGATCTCGTTACAAAATCGCTCCTTTCGCCACCTCGACAGCCCGAATATAGGTCAAATAGGGGGCATGGAGAGTTTCTGGCTAACTTCCCTCTCGACCCTAAAACCTTCCGTCAAAACTTCCTCACATCCTGGAACGCTACAACCCTTTTACCAGAAGTACCTTACGACAAAATGGCCAACCTTACGGAAGAGAAATACAGTCGCCCCAGCTGGAATTTCAGGATCTAAAACAGCCCTGCAGAAATCTTCAGAGCACCCATTATCGGTAGAAAAACAGGGCTATTTTCGCCACTTTTGTCTCTATTTTCAGCAGTTTTTGCCTTATTGTGCCCCCTTTCTAAACGGGGACAACCCTAAATCAGTCCCCATTTTTTTCGCAAAAACCACTCGACCGACAAAAGAGTGGTAAAGAGGGTAAAGAAGGCCCAACTATCCCAGAGAGTATCTGATAGAAGCCAACGATAGGGGACTTCTGTATTTGTTGCCGGAGGATTTTTCCTCCACTCCTCCATTTCGGTAGCGACCTCATCAGGTGCTAAAACACGTCCTCCAAATTCCTTTGTCAATTCAGCCAACTGGGCTAACATCGCGCGGTCGGCGGCAATAATACTCTTTTCAATAGATTCTTCCTGAACAAAAAACTTCCCTTCGGCACTTCCCGTCTTTACTCCATTTTCGGTCGCTATCACCGAAAGGAGGTACTCCCCACTCTCCTCAAGAGGTCCCACAACACCGCTGAAATCTTCTGCATTACTACCAATGGGAACCGCACTTTGCTCCCCACTGGGCGATGTTAACAAAACTTCAACCGTTGCGTTTTCCAAAACTTCTCCTTGGCTATCACGTACTCCTGTATGGAATTCGAGTTTTTCCCCTTCGGCAATACGACGTAATGGCAGATCGAGCCAGACATCTTTTCTGTTTTGTTCTTCTTGACCGACAAGCCATAAAATGATCTGGCGCCAAAAACGTCGGTGAGGCTCAGCATCCCCCCAGAGAGGCCATTGTTGTGTCGAATCGGCTGCGAAAGCAAGGGTACGCCCATTCCCATAGAGGCCAGCGACCAAAATCGGCTCGTTCCTTGGGGTCTGCAACAGGACTTGTGCACCGATCTCTTTTACAGCGACAAATCGGTTGGCCCCCTGCATAGGTTGTAACTTTTCCCACAAGGCTTTGTTCTTGTCAGCTGTCGTTAAGCGAGTAATAAAATGGTTTGTAACAGGCACAAGCGGAAGTGGCCCCTTAAGATGAAACTCCTCTCGAATTGGTGTGTCAAAATCTTGACGGGCCAGTGGTTCCATCTCAATCGGCATGAGAGGAGCCAGGGGGGAGCGTCCATACCCACCCGCATCAAAACTATGGTATCCACCGATCATCATAAGCCCCTTCCCCTCCCGTACTTTCTTCGCGAGAAACTCCATATCTTCTTGGCGCAGAGCCGAAGCATCAACATCTTCTAAAAGATAGGCATCGTAATTTTCGTCGAACAAATCGGAAAGATCGAGGGGCCAATCCGAACGACGACGTGCATTGATCCTCTTATACTCTAGCTCCATCTCCGAGGCGGCGGCCAAGGCGCGGCGCAACTCTCGCTGCTCTCCTAACCGGCTACCATAAAGGTATAAAATCCGAAGCCCCCCCTCCTTAACTGTAAGGAAGGTCGTTAACTGATTATTCTCAACCACAAACTCCCCATCCAATAAATCAGTCTTTACCGTCAATTGATAATCACCGACCTCCTGAGGTTGGTATTCGAATTGAAAAGGGACCCTTTGGCCATCTTGTTCAGCACGCAGGGTTATCGTTTCAAGAACTTTTTTGCCCCCATCACTTTCGATTAAAAGGTCGAGAGCAATCTCTTGATTGACATATCCTTGAACCTTGAGAAAACCATCAATTAAGACCTTGTTCTTTACAAAGACCTGATATTGATCTTGAAGATTTTCAACGGCGAGGTCTCTCCCTTGAGCATGTTGTCCACCAAGACCGAACGGAATGGTATAGAGAGGACATTCAAGCCTCTCTAAAAGGCGACCCGATTGTTTAATATCGACCCGCTCGTTATAGGTCGTCTCAACCCCATCGCCCATAAAAACGACACCTGCCAGCCTCTTTCCTTTATTCTGCCTGAGCGCCTCGGCAAGACTCGTTGCAAGATCGGTCCTCTCTCCTTTAGGGTCATCAGGAAGTGACAGAACCCCTTCTTCAAAAGTTATGGGCGAGAGCTCTTCATCGTAGGCAAAAAACTGAACCTCATAATCTTTGACCATCTCTTTAGCAATCGGTCCGATTTGTTGAAGCACCTCTTTCTGAAGTTCCCAACGACTTTTTGTCCCCTGGCCACTAGGAAGGGTCATACTCTCACTTTGATCGAACATGATCAAAAGGGTTGCCCGTTTTGTCTCTTTTTTCATCTGGATAAAACCAGGACGCAAAAGAGCCAAACCACAAAGGAAAATCAACAAAAGGCGAAAAGTTCGTAAAACAAACCGTTGACGACGAGGAAGCTTTTCCCCAAGTGGTACCCAATAGAACAACCCAAGTAACCCTGCCACGATTGCCACGACAAGATACCAGGAAAAAACAGGTTGCCAGCTAAGGTGAAACATAATTAGAAAATTAAAAACTATAAATACAGGATCAAATTGGATCTACTAACGAATGAGGCAAGAATATTTTCTAAAAAGGTACATTTAGGTTACCCCTTTCCAGCGAGCATAGAAAAAGGCCCCCATAAGGTACTCAAGAGCTAGAAAAAGAGGTAACAGTCCAGCAAAAAACGGGTAAAACTCTTTTCCTTGCCGGACCGTATCGACGACTCTTTCAAGGCTTTGGACACTTTTGACTTCAGTGATATAGTCAGAAGCAATTAAGCTCTTCCGTTCTTCGGGGGTCAGGCGGGTGAGGTTACTTGCATACGAAGGATAGTTCAGACTAAAACCGCGACGAAATGGTCCATCGAAGCTCCCTTTGAGGTAATGAATACCGGGCTGATCGAAAGAAGAGATAAGCAATCGTTCTTCTTCGGCTGTAACCTGGGCAGTCGTTCCATCGGGGAAAAAATGAGTATATTGTTGGGGGTATTTATCGGCTAAATTAGCAAGAGTTAGTGGTTGTAAAAGAAAGGATTGTAGCGACTCTCTGCTCTCCTGGATTTGATAACGCATCATCTCGTTGAGCAAGACAAAAACCCCCGGCCCCAAGCTCGTAGCGAACTCATTCCAACGGCGTGAAAAGGCGATCTTATTCGTTTCAGAAATCGGGGTCGTCCATAGGAGGAGATTCCCCTCACCGACAGGGCGTTCGACAAGGGCGGGGCGACCGTCGCTAAATCGAATTAAAATCCGGGTTTGTTCATTTGGTTCGACCATTTGCCAATGATTCCAAACAGGAAAATCCTGCCAGTGAAAACTCCCTGCATAGGGTAGCAACGGAGCAAACATTTTTTGTTCGGCCATTTGTGGAACAAGATAAATCGGTTCGACAAGCTTTCGCTTCATGTCGAGTTTGGCCGGTAGAAGCTGTTGTGCTGCTGGAGAATTAAAACTCTCTCTCGTTGCATTTCGTCCCAAAAATAAAACGACCTGCCCACCTGACTCAAGGTAGTCATGCAGAAGTTGCCACTGAGTTTCATCAAGGCCGACGGGGTCAACCATTAAAACACCACGGTAAGCCGAGAGGCTATGGTCGAGAAGCCGAGCTTGATCAATTTTAGTCGTCTGAAAGCGGCGTGACCGCGAATCAGGAACTAAAACCCGCTCCATAAACGTTGTCGAGACATCGTCCGGTGCGACCAACAGGACAGGCCACGGCTCGTTAACGACAAACGAGAAAAACGAAACATTATCCCAGGCAAGACCATCGGCAGCAGTGACTTTGAGAAAACCATGATGTTCACCAAGCTCATGAATCGTAACAGGGGATAAATCGATGATCTTTTTTTGGCCAGCAGCCAAAGTGATCTCCTGGCGGGATTTGAGAACGGGTGGTGGCCGTTTGAGCAAGTCGTCTTCAACAAAAGGGTACGTTGGGTCGGTACTCTCCAGATAAAGCTCAATAGCAAAAGTCGCCTCTTTGGCAACACTGGTAACGGTTGCCTGAATTTTCAGAGGGTCACCCTGACTAAGTTGTTCTGTGAAAAGCTCAACCTTTTCAAGTTTGATATCTTGGGGATTTTCCTCTCCAACATCTAGGATATAAAGATGAATCCCTTCCTCGGCGAGTTCTTGTTTCCAAAAACGATCCTCATGATCACCCCAGGCCCCCTCGGTCATGTCCGAAAAAAGATAGATCTCTTTGACCGCTTGAGGCTGATCTTTAAGGGCCCGTACCGCCTCCGAGATAGTCAACGACAAATCGGTTGCCGCAGGATAAGGGCGTAGTCGATCGATCGTCCGCCCTGCCGCAGAACGATCGGGAGAAAAAAGAGCGGGTTCGTCTCGCGGCTCTAAAATAGCGACCGCACTTTCGGGAGGCAACTTGGCCAAAATCTCTCGACCGAGAACCTGCCCTCTTTGCAGACGGGTTTCATTCGCCGATTGGTACCCCATACGCGGCGAGGTATCAAAGACCAGCGCTGCCGCAACAGGGACGGCCCGAGCCTGTTCTAATTTGTTACTCCCCTTACTTGCGGTCTCCCACCCTTTCAGTAAAGTGATTCCAAGCAACAAAATTGTAAGTCCCAACAAAACCCAGCGCAACGCAGGAATCTTCTGCAAGTGCCACACCAATAACAAGCAGACCCCACAAACCAGAACCAGGCCAGCCAATATACCGACAAAAAGCCAGTCACCCCAAAGGATCGAGTCTGTTCGAATTCTGGCTAATGCGGCCGCTAGAATTAAAATCAATAACATTCGCAATAACAAAAGCAACCAATGTCGCACCTGCATCCTTTGCGAATAATTGACTTTGGTTTTCTGCAAAAACTGGAGTGCCGGAAAGGTCAAAACCTTCGGCTGTTTGCGCATAAGAAAGTGGAGCACCAACGGAATAATGACCGCTAGCGAGCCAAATAAGAGTAACGAACTATGTAACAGAGCCACTACGTATTCAAAACCTCGATCGTCGATTTAAAAGATATTCCATAAGTGCTTTATCGAACTGCATACTCGTGTCGAGGGGGACATAATCGATATGACTTTTGACTGCCTCTTTTTGATACTCGTTACGAAATGCTTCGATCGCCTTAAGATAGTCGTGTTGCATACCGGCCGCCTCGATCTCCATTTTTTCCTCCGATTCAGGATCGTGTAATTCGACCCGCCCCTGAAAAGGAAACTTGACCTCTGCCGCATCCAGTATGTGGAACAAAATCACATCGTGCCCACCATGACGTAGTTGCCGCAACGACTTAATCACTTTTTCAGGATCCTCCAGAAGGTCCGAAAAAATCATAACGAGGCTTTTATGGCGTAACATCGCTGCCAACTGGGTGATCGCCCCTGGAATATCTGTTTTGCCAGTCGGTTTTAGGCGGGTCAATTGTGCAAGCAACGCCCCCAGCTGGGTCCGCTTCGAACGGGGGGGCAAACAAGCTTTGAGCTTCTCATCAAACGTTACCAGGCCGACCGGATCTTGTTGAGAAATCATCAAATAACAGAGGGCGGCCGCCAACGAAACGGCATAGTCAAACTTGGTCAGTTTTTGTTCGTAGGTATAGTCCATCGAAGCACTAAGATCCATAACCAGGTAACCGGTCATATTCGTCTCTGCTTCAAATTTTTTCACATAGTATTTATCGGTTTTCGCATAAACGAGCCAATCTATATCTTTGGGGTCGTCCCCTTGGGCATAACGACGATGCTCGCTAAATTCGACCGAAAAACCGTGGTAGGGGCTCGAGTGCAAACCTTGCAAAAACCCTTTCACGACAAACTGGGCCCGTAGATCAAGTCGTTTGATCGAATTCAAAACTTCGGGTTTTAGATATTTTTCGCTCGAGCTCATTTTTGCTATACTCTTACCTACCGCTCTAATTTGGAAACGGCTGGCTCCTTGATCTCTTCCAACAGACGTCTCACAAGATCATCGTTGCCCATCCCTTCGGCCTGTGCCTGAAAGTTCGTACTAATACGGTGCCTAAGGACAGGAATGGCAACCTTTTTAATATCTTCTATAGCGACCGAAAAACGACCTTCCATTGCAGCGATTGCCTTGCCACCATTGATAAGGTTAATTCCGGCACGTGGCCCTGCCCCCCAGTCGACGAGTTCACGAATGAACTCGGGTGATTTTTCCTCCGAAGGTCGGGTCGCCCTGACTAACGAAGAGACATACCGGATGATATGTTCACTAACGGCGACTGAGGTCACTAGTTTTTGTAAATTCAAAATCGATTTTGCAGAGAGAATTTTTCGAACCTCGACCTTTTCTTGTCGAGTTACTGTCGACAAGATTTTCTCTTCTTCTTCAGCCGTGGGATAATCAATTTTTATATTGAACATAAAGCGGTCGAGCTGCGCCTCGGGAAGGGGATAAGTTCCCTCTTGCTCGACCGGATTTTGAGTAGCGATTGTAAAAAATGGCTCCTCCAGGTCAAAAGTCTCTCGCCCGACGGTGACCTCTCTCTCCTGCATAGCTTGCAAGAGAGCGGCCTGTGTTTTTGGCGGGGTCCGGTTAATTTCGTCGGCCAACAAGATATTCGTAAAAATCGGCCCTTGAACAAACCGAAAATTTCGCCTTCCCGATTCATCTTCTTCAAGGATGTTGGTCCCGGTAATATCGGATGGCATGAGGTCAGGAGTAAATTGAATACGGGTAAACTTTACATCCAGAATTTTGGATAAGGTGCTAATCATTAAGGTCTTTGCCAAACCAGGGACCCCTTCCAGTAGACAGTGCCCCCTTGTAAAAATAGCGGCAAAGAGTTGCTCGATGACATCATCCTGGCCGACGATCACTTTTTGCAACTCTTGCTGCATAAGCTTTCGGTGTTGACGAAACTCAGCGAGGACATCTCCTAAACTTTTGGTCTGCTTGTTCACGCGATGCTGACCCTTTATTTTTCAAATGTTTTACAAATAGAAAACCGGAATAAGACGACGAGCGATCTGCCCATTCTACCGCGCCACCACTTTTTTCTAAAGGGTCTCTCCCTTGGCCGTTTGCGAACACCTTTCATTCAAAGGCCACAAACCTGGCAGATCTGCGATAATCACCAAACATTCTGCAAGAAAGACAAAAACTCCCTCTTCTTACCCGCTACCACACGAACTCCTAAATTTGCTAGAACCTGAAAATATCGTCTTTCTCCTTCTCGATGTGAAGAAGAGACGATATAGTAAAGGGGGGCCTTCTTGTCAGAGGGTCATACTTGACACACCGCCGCTACCCCTTTGTTTTTATTGCCACCACTTTACTTTTGCCTGGATACAATCGAATGTCGGGGTCTCTCCCTGCTATATACGTTCTTTGCCGTCAAAATTCTCGGCGATGCCTATTGCTGGCCCTAGTCTTTGGGGTCGCTTTCTGCCTACTCTTTGCCACCTCCCCTCAAACTCAGGCTCAACAAAAAAAAGACGATCTCTCTGCCGAGGCGGTACAACGTGCAATCAATCGAGGGGTCTCATTTCTCAAGTCACAACAATTACCGAGTGGCCGGTGGAACTACTCGGGCAATTCAGCCAATACACCAGGAGCGACCGCCCTATGCACCCTTGCATTGCTCAATTCGGGGTTACCGGCGACCGACCCAGCAGTTAGCAAGGCACTAAGTTACCTACGAACGGTCAAGCTCGACCAACATTCAAAGGTCTATAACGTTGCACTCAAAATCATGGTCTTTTCAACAGCGACTCCAGAAAAAGACCGACTGCTCATCACTCAACATGTCCGATGGCTGGAAAAGGCCCAGGCGACCGAAGGAAACGGCAAGGGCTCGTGGTCTTATGGCGCTTTTACCCGAAAAAATGGAGATAATTCGAATAGCCAATTCGCCATTTTGGCCCTTAACGAAGCCGAGCGGGCAAATGTTGCTGTCTCAAATACAACTTGGAAACGGGCCCACGAATACTGGGATCGGGTTCGTTTACGAAATTCGACGTGGCGGTACGATGACAATAACGCCTTTTCCTCGACTGGTAGTATGACATCAGCCGGTGTCTGCTCGACAATTATCTGTAGCCGATATCTTACCAGGCCCGAAGACCTCCTGGTCGACGGCCAAGTCGTCTGTTGTCAAAATTCAGAGACAAATGAAGCCCTAGAAGAGGCCCTTAATTGGCTCGGCAAAACCTTCAACACAACGAGGAACCCCCCCAGCTCAAACAACCTTCATAGCCAATGGCTCCTCTATTACCTTTATGGAATCGAGCGGGTCGGGCGGCTGACAGGACGACGTTTCCTCGGTAACAGTGGACGAGATTGGTACCGTGAAGGGGCAAAGTTTTTTGTCCAACAACAAGACCGACTTGGTGGCTACTGGATAGGAGAAGGAGCCGGAGAGCAAGACAAAAATATCGGCACCTCGTTCGCCCTCTTATTCCTCTCCAAAGGGAAACGACCCGTTGTCATTACTCAGCTTAAATATGCCGACGATTCTCGATGGAATCTCCATCCCCAAGGGGTTGGGTTTCTAACCCGACACACTGAAACTCTGTGGAAAAAATCGCTCACCTGGCAAACGATCGACTTTTCACGAGCCTCTACAATTGACCTTCTTCAAACACCTGTCCTCTTTATGAGTGGCAAAAAAGAGTTCTCTCTCTCCCCTAAACAAAAACAACAACTCAAAGATTACGTCAATGGAGGAGGCTTTCTTTTTGTCGAAGCTTGTCACGGCGATGGTTGTGACGCCACTGCCTTTAAAAATTCTTTTCGGCGCCTTATGGCCGAACTATTCCCTGAAAGCCCGATGCGGGTTCTCCCTCCCGATCATCCTGTCTGGTACGCCGAGGAGGCGATCACTCAACAAGGTGACCTACCGACCCTCTACGGCATCGATGCCTGTTGCCGAACAAGTATCGTCTATTGTGAAGAGAACCTCTCTTGCTACTGGTCACTCCACTACCCACGTAGCCTAGAGAGCTTTCCTTCACAAGTAAAAGAAAAGGTAGAAATGAAAACATTGCTCGGTGCGAATGTCCTAGCCTATGCGACCAATCGGGAACTCAGCGACAAGCTCGACCTCCCAACCCTTGCCGCCCTTGAGAAACTCGACCCTGAACTCTCCCGTGGTGTCCTTCAATTAGCCAAGCTACAACACAACGGTGGGAGCAACGATGCCCCAAATGCCCTTCTCAACCTTCTTCAAGCTTTTAATCAAGAGCTTGAAGTCCGTGTTTCACCCAAAACGCCCCTCGTCGTTGCAAACCACCCCTCACTCCCTCAGTACCCGATCTTATTCATGCATGGGCGAAGAACTTTTCGTCTAACCCCCGCCGAAAGAAAATCACTGAAAACCTATCTGGAAAGAGGCGGTTTCCTCTTCATTGACTCGATCTGTTCTAGTGAGTCGTTCAATCGATCGGTCCGACAAGAGATAAAACTCATTTTTGAAGGGAAACAAACCCTTACCCGACTCCCCGAAACCCACCCCCTCTTTGCCGAAGACCTAAGTGGTAAAAAACTCGGTCAAGTCACTTTGCGTAAACCACTCACTGGTAACCGAGAAGCAGGTTCCAAACTCTCCTATCTGGAGAGCCAAATTCACCCTGAACTCGAAGGGATTACTCTAGACGATCGCCTTGCAGTCGTCTTCTCTCCCTATGACCTTAGTTGTGGGCTAGAAAATGGGACTTCGCCGACTTGTACCGGCTACAAAAAAGAGGACGCCCTGCAAATCGGCCTCCACATATTGCTCTATGCACTTGAACAGTAATAAACCTTTTCAGATCCACACGACCTACCTTCCCCTGTCTACCCAATCTCTTTTTACCTTTTCACGGGATCACTGCTGGGCGAAATCTTCTGACGATGTTTTCTTCTTAAATGATCGTCTCTCTAGAGGCCCCTCTGTTACCTCCGACAAAGACAAATCTGTCTTGCAGCGGCAAGGGGCTCTCGCTATAATTCGCCCCCTGCTTCCAGAGACCTCCTTTACCAAACGTCGATGGCGTCGTTTATGCCCTAGAGTAACGTACAGAAAGCAAGCTTAACTATTTCAAGCGATTCGCCTACTTTTCGAATTTCTTCTCAACGACCGAAATCCCATGTGAATAAGCGAGGAATCGAGGTCGACAAGGCTCAGTGCGCCTCGTCAGAAAGAAACGTCTTCTCACTCTTTTCAAAGGCTCTCTCTTTTTCCACCGTTGCACTGGTGGCTCTCCTTTTCATTACAATGCCGGCAGCTCTTTTGTCGTTGACAAACTCCACACAGGAGCCTCCAAAGCGATCCCCTGATACCGAGAGGACAGCCTCCCCTTTGCCGATGAGAACCTATACGGTTGAATACCAAAAACCACAAATACGAACAATTTCCTCGGTTTCCTCCCCTTCACCAAAGGTCCCGATCTCTTCGAATCGACTCTTTGAAACATCGACCCATACCCTTTCTCCTAAATCTGCTGCCTCGATTATTGCATGGGGAGAAAACGCAACACAATGGCGACAAGGAGACTACGAAGTCTGGTGGCTCCAGGGTGGTGTCACTTTGCAACAAAATGACATTGTTGCCAACGGCCATGAGGCAATCCTCTGGATACAATACCCCAAGGTAAATTCAGATGGAGTTTTTGTCGCTGGAACGGTCAACGCCTATTTAGAAAATGGCAATTCTCCGGTAACGATAAGCTCCCCGCACTTTCAAGAACACCATCCTCAGTGGTTTGGCCGACTAACAAGCGACTACACGATTTCGGTCAAATCGAATCGGCAACTTTCCCTTCCACCCCGTCCACCAGCTATCTACAGTCGTGCTGATAGGGCATGGAAAAAATCGACCGGTTTGGTCGTAGCTTCTGCCGATTCGAAAGCGACCTCGACCAACAATATGGTCAAACAAGCCCAGTGGGGATCGGCCAACCCAAACCAATCCATAAACCAGATAACGCCCCCTAATCGGTATCAACCACCAGAGCAACAAGCCTTTTCTCCACAACAACCCCAATACCAACCTCAACAGCTCGTCAATAATTCCCCTGCTCTTGGCGTACCTGTACTAGGACAAAATGTTGTCCCGGCAACGATCCCCTCCCCCCTAAAAATTAACATCAGCTCTCGGAACTCGGTCCCGTTTCAACAACAATCTTTTCAAGATCCAAACGGAAGTGGGCAAATTTATATCGCTGAACCGGGGGTAAATATCGTTATTGAGGGAAACCCTCAATTAGGGACTCTCGACATTTCGACCGACCGCCTCGTCATTTGGAGCAACCATACCTTGCAGCTTGAAGGAAATCGTCAACATCAACAAGATGACGATCTGGCGATTGAGCTTTACATGGAAGGGAATATCATCTTTCGGCAAGGAGAGCGTGTCATTTACGCCGAAAGGCTCTATTACAATGTCCAGGAAAACCGTGGGATATTTCTCGACGCCGACATGTTAACTCCTGTCGATAGTTACCAGGGTCTCGTCCGCTTTAAAGCCGATGTTTTACAACAACTCGACAAAGAATCGTTCCAGGCTCACGGTGCCGCCTTTACGACGAGCCGCCTCGGCATTCCTCGCTACTGGTTTCAATCAGAAACCATTTTTTTCCAAGATATTCAGGAACCTGTCTTCGAGGCTTTTCCACTGACAGGTGGCATGGCTCCCCAAAAGCCAAAAAGAAAAACATTGGCAACAAGTCGGAACAACTTCGTCTATCTGGCTGGAGCACCTGTTTTTTACTGGCCCTTTTTCGCAACCGACCTTCAAAAACCGACCTTCTATCTTGACCGAGCTCATATAAAAAATGATTCAACTTTTGGGACTCAGGTCTTTCTGAAGTGGGATCTCTACCAACTAGCAGGTATACAACCGATCGAAGGGACGAAGTGGACTGTCTCGACTGATTACCTTCACGATCGTGGGGCGGCATTTGGTACAAATTTTGGTTACGAATTCGACCAATTCCTCGGTTTTCCAGGACATACGAAAGGAGATCTAGACTTTTGGGGGGTCCATGACTCAGGGCTCGACAATCTCGGCAACGGCCGTATCGACATGACTCCCGAGGAAGAGTATCGGTACCGGCTTCATTGGCAACACCGCCAGACTCTGGCAAACGACATCCAGTTTTCAGCTGAGGCAGGGTTGCTAAGTGACCGTAACTTTCTCGAACAATATTTCGAGGGTGAATGGGATACAAACAAAGACTACACAACTGGCTTCGAACTAAAAAAATATAGTGGGCAACACAGCCTTAGCCTCGAAGCCGATTTCAGGCCGAATGACTTCTTCACCCAGACCGAGTGGCTCCCACGGGGCCAGCACTCACTGTTGGGGCAGTCATGGCTCTTTGATCGAGCAACATGGAATACCCATTCGTCGGTCGGTTATGCTCGCCTGCAGACAGCCTCGGCACCACTCGATCCCCAAGATGCAGCCGACTTTGACCCATTAGCGTGGGAGAGTAATTCAAGTGGTATGGTCGCTTCGACACGTCACGAAATCTCTCTGCCGACCGAAGTCGGGGCAGTCAAGGTAACCCCCTATCTTTTAGGCGAAGCATTCTACGTACAACAAGATCTTATACAAGATCAACAGACCCGTCTTCTTGGCCAAACAGGTATTCGTGCCAGCCTTCCTTTCTGGAAAGTCGACCCAACGGTTCAGAGCACTCTTTGGAACCTCAATGGCTTGGCCCACAAGGGGGCCATCACTGCCGAATTTGCTGTGGCCGAAAGTGACCGCTCGCTCGATCTTTTTCCTCTCTACAATCCACTTGATGACGATACGACTGAACATTTTCGGCGACGATTTTTCTTCAATACCTTTGGCGGTCTTCCAGGTGGAAATGTCCCTCTAGAATTTGATGAACGATTCTACGCACTGCGATCAGGTATTCAAAGCAATGTCACCCTACCTAATACAGAGATCGCAGACGATTTGATGTTTCTCAAACTAGGCCTTGAACAACGGTGGCAAACGAAACGAGGAACATTGGAAAACCCACATGTCGTCGATTGGATAACCCTGAATATGGATGGGATCTTATACCCTAATCCGGCAAGGGACAACTTTGGTCAAGAGCTTGGGATGCTCAACTACGACATGACATGGCAAGTCGGCGACCGGGTTCAAATCTTGAGCGATGGTTACCTTGACCTCTTTGCCGATGGGCTACGAACCTTCTCTCTCGGGGCAAATATAACACGGCCGGCAGTGAGTAATTTTTACATCGGGTACCGATCGATCGAAGGCCCTATCAGTAGTAATATCTTGGGTATGTCGGTCGATTATCGAATCTCTGAAAAGTGGATTGCCAGTGCAGGAACCTCTTTCGACTTTGGGCCGACCGGTTCGATTGGTCAAAATCTTGGACTGACCTATATCGGAGAATCAATGCTCTTTCGCCTCGGTACAAATTTTGACTCGTCACGCGATGACTACGGGCTTCAATTCTCAATCGAGCCCCGCTTTGCCCTAAGACATCAGCTCGGTGTTTTGGGTGGCGTTCCAATTCCACCTGCCGGTGCCTTTGGTATTGAGTAAAGCCCTCCTAAAGCTCCACCCTCAGCGTCCTAAGACCCTACTAAATTATTTCTCTTCTCCGCTCTCTGGAGCTCTCTCCTAAAACCCTTCTCGAAAAGCACCTAAAAAAGACCAACACCCCCTTTACCGAGATGTTGGCCTTTAATGATTTTTAAATTTTGTCGCCACCCCTTGCAAGGGGCTCGTTTCATTCTATGAAGAACGATTCAAAACTCCAACCTTTTGAGGGAAAAGGTATGAGAGTCCTGTAAAAGAAACGCTGAAAAAGGTGACTAGACCGAAATCTTGTTAATTCGGACTTTGGTGTGGAGTTGGCGATGGCCTGTCTTCCGCTTGCTATTTTTACGACGGCGGAATTTTTGGACGACAAGCTTTTCCCCCCTGACAGGCGAAAGAACTTCAGCAAGGACGGTTGCGCCACTAACGGCCGGCTTACCGACTGTAAACTTACCTTCGCCAGCCGAAACGGCTAAAACAGTCTCAAATTTAAGTTCTGACCCGTTTTCAAGGTCACGATAGTCGATCTTTAACTCCTGGCCTTCTTCAACCTTGTATTGTCGACCACCATCTTCGATAATTGCGTACATCGCTTAACCTAAACTATTCTACTAAAAGAACTTGCAAAAATAACTTTGTAATTTACCCAATGGAATCCCTATTCGAATTCCCCTATTCGAATTCCCCTATTCGAATTCCTGGCCGATCCGGCAAAACAGCTCTTCCAGAATTCCTTCTTCCCTACGACCGGGGCCTCTGAACCTTTGTCGAATCGAGCATTCTAGCCTCTCTTTAGCGAATCGTCGAGGGGCAATTTTGAGGATCGCCCCCTTTTTCTTTCCCTGTTTTTGCCTATTTTAAGGCGATGTCACTCCAAGAGAGGCACACCATCCACCAGTCGATTTTTTGGGGGTGACCTTGGATCGCTGAAAAGGTACGAGCTTAGGCCATTCTTACCTAATGAAATAACCAACCGGAAAAATAGGCCGCTAGGCCGAGACGGCCATTGCGACTGCTCGCCCAGCTTTATCGCGGCAATCGATCTCAAGGTGCTCGGGAAAGAGTGCCTCGGAACCCAAAATCTGAATCGGGACATTTGTGGTCTCTTCCAGTTCGGTCAACTCTCGTCGTTTGTTATTATTAAGATAGGCCGAAACCTCAATATTAACCCGAACAGTAATTCTCTCTACATTTTTACGTTGACAGGCCAACATAAGAAGTCGAATGACCTCGATCGAGAGACTTTCAGGGGTCTTAACGACACCACGTCCACTGCAACATGGGCAATCGGTAAAGACACTTCTTTTGAGGCTTGGCCGAATTCGCTGGCGCGTCATTTCGATAAGGCCGAAGGGGCTTGTTCGTAAAATACGAGTTCGGGCCCGGTCTCGGCTGAGTGCATCTCGTAACGACCTTTCGACATTTCTTCGATAACGATCTTTTCGCATATCGATAAAATCGTTCACAACGACCCCACCCAGATCACGTAAACGAAGTTGGCGTGCAATCTCTTTTGCCGCAACCATGTTGAGCTGGTAGGCGGTATCTTCGGCTGTTCCATCGGTTCTAAAGCTACCACTATTCACATCAATGGCAACGAGCGCTTCGGTCTGATCAATCACCAATGAGCCTCCCCCTTTGAGCGGTACTTTACGCTTCTGAATGCGAAGAATTTCATCTTCGATTTTGTACCGATGAAAGAGTGGGTCTTTGCCTTGGTAAAGCTGAAGGCAATTGACGTGTCGTGGCATGACCAATTTCAAAAACTCTCTCGCCCGTTCATAAGCCTCTTCCTGATCAATATAAATGGTGTCGACTTCGTCCGAAAAAATATCTCGGATCGTTCGAATGATCATATCGCTCTCTTCGTAGATTTCACCCGGTCCTTCGACGGTTTGAATCCTACGGGCGATAACTTTCCACAAACGGACAAGATAGGCGAGATCTCGTGAGAGCTCTTTTTTGGTCCTCCCCTGCCCTGCGGTTCGAATGATAAAGCCTAAACCCTTTGGAGGATCGAGGTCGATAAGGGTGTCGCGTAAACGGACTCGATCGGCATCGTCTTCAATTTTTCGCGAAACACCTACCCGCCCCAGTGCAGGCATTAGAACGAGGTACCGCCCCGGAATACTAATATAGGTCGAAAGGGTTGGCCCCTTGTTCCCAATACCTTCTTTAATGACTTGGACAAGGACTTCGTCACCCCGTTTAAAAATATCTTGGATAGGAGGTTTGTTCCTCGGCCGCCCTGTATGACCACGAGATTTCCCCGAAAATTCAAAACCGCTATTATTGTTTTCATAGAGTGACGGGTCGTCGACATCAATGCCGGCCTGGCGAAAATATTGTGGCTCGACATCGCTAATGTGCAAGAATCCATTTTGACCGACGCCAAAGTCGATAAAAGCAGCCTGAATACTTGGCTCAAGATTGACCACACGCCCTTTATAAATGTTCCCCGCAAAGCTCTCGATGCTCGCCCGTTCGACGTAGAGCTCTTCAAGTACCTGGTCTTCTACGATCGCAATCCGACATTCTTCGGGTTGCGAAACATTAATTAACATCTCTCTTTTCATGTTTTTTCCTCCAGCTGCCTCAAAAGGTCTTCTTTTGAACAACCGATTGTGTATGTGTAATGTTTCAATTTTTAAAAAGAGATTGCAACCTAATTCAACCTATTAAAAAATAGAGCTGGATACCGGTTATGTCTCTTCCGCCACCTCGGTCACTTTTCGGTATTGTTCACGAAGATACGAGTTAATCTCTCCTGTCCCTTCGAGTGTCATTACCTTTTTAGCGATCGTCTGGCACTGTTTTATTGTCACTTGTCGACAAGTCTTTTTGATTTCTGGAATCGAGGCCGGAGCGACACTAAAGCTTCTAAGGCCAAGGCCCAGTAAAAGCATTGTGTAAGCCGGGCTTCCCGACATTTGGCCACACAATGTCGAAAGAATTCCACCGGCATTCGCGTGAACAATCGAGCTTTCAATAAGACGTAAAACAGCAGGGTTACTTGGTTGGTAAAGGTCGGCGACCTCTTTGTTCGTCCGGTCAACGGCCATGGTATACTGAATCAGGTCGTTCGTTCCGATACTTATAAAGTCGACCTCTTTAACAAAACGGTCGAGCATAATAACTGCCGAAGGAACCTCAACCATGATTCCAATAGGAATATCTCGATTAAATGGTATCCCCTCTTCTTCGAGGTCTTCCATAATATCGGCCACAATCATTTTGGCCTGACGAAACTCACGTAGTGTACTAATTAACGGGAACATTACTTGCAGGTTCCCTTTCACGCTCGCCCGTAATATCGCCCGAATCTGGGTCCGAAATGGTGGAAGATCCCGCAAGGAAAGTCGAATACTACGAACCCCTAAAAACGGATTACTCTCCTCAAGATCTTCAAAGGAGGTATTGATCTTGTCAGCACCCATATCGAGTGTTCGAATCGTAACGGGCTGATTACCAAAGGCCTCGGCAACCTGGGCATAGGCCTGATAATGGGCCTCTTCGTCAGGTTCAGTCGAGCGGGTCAAATAGAGAAACTCGGTCCGATAAAGACCGACCCCTTGGGCACCATTTTCAAGACAACAGGTAAGCTCTTCCGGGAACTCGATATTCGCCCGAAGCTCGATGTTGGTTCCATCTAATGTCTCTGCTGGCAAATCGCTTAATAGCTCCAGCTCGCTAGCCCGGCTCTTCTCTTCTTCCAAAAGGGTCTCATACTGTGCAAGGGTCTCTTCATCAGGACAAAGATAGACTTGCCCCGAATTCCCGTCGACAATAACAGTGTCGCCACTTTGTACCTTTTCAAGGAAATGCCCTGCCGCTACGACAGCCGGTATCTGAAGGGCCTCAGCAATGATCGAGGTATGCCCCCCCAAACCGCCAACCTCCGTTACAAACCCTCTCACATGTCCACGGTCAAGGTTAGCCGTCTCGCTCGGGGTCAAATTATGAGCAAAGACAACAGCCTCCTGGTTAAGCGACGAAAGGTATTCGAACTTTGTCCCTAAAAGCTTATTGAGAAGTCGACTCTCAATGTCAAAAATATCTTGAACCCGTTCGGCAAGATAAGCATCATCAAGCCCTTCAAAAACCTTCGCAAACTGACGCATCGCACGACTTACGGCGTAGGCGGCCGAATAACGTTTGTCACGAATGAAATGTTCGACTTTCTTTTTCAGCTCGGGGTCTCCCACCATTTGCAGGTGGGCAGAAAAGATAGCGCCGTACTGCTTTCCTAGCTGCTTGGTAATCGTATCACGATTTTGGGCAATTTCGTCGGCGACTTTGTGAAATGCCTCTTGGCAAAAGTCGATCTCGTCCTGAACTCCGTCAGCAGTAATAAACCGCTGAGGAATACGGACTCCCTTATCATTTTCAATCACCAGTGCTTCGCAAATGCAGATGCCTGGCGAAACGGCAATTCCCTGAAGCCTGTGCATCGTCTTTTCGCTTGTCGAATGTACGGTAGTTGTCGGCCATTAATTGGCCAACCTGTAACGCCACAGAGCGAGCCACCCTCTTACCTTGTAAGCAAGGAACGCCCAGGTTCCTGCTTTTCAAAGAAAAGAAATGGTTTAAGCATAAACGCTCGAAATACCCTGTCATTTAAAGTCTCTTAACGACGGTCTTAGCGACAATAGCAAGGACTTCTCAAAACAGAACACACTCTAAGGCGGGCAGCAGGCAAGGCGGCGAAAGAGATCTTTGACCAAAAGGAAAAACCACAGGACTAATTTGTCGCCCTGTTGGTTAAACCATTTTCGTCCCAGAGGCCATTTTCAATTAAGTCAGCAAGCGCAGATACGGCACCTTGGGCATCTGGTCCATTGGCTTCAATGGAAAGTAACGTCCCTTTTTTGGCACCGAGTGATAAGATCGACATGAGGCTCTTGCCATCAACTCGATCGGCTTCTCGCTTAACAAAAATGTCGGCCTCGAATTGCGAAGCAATCTCAACAAAACAACTTGAGGGGCGTACATGGAGCCCCATTTCGTTTGTCACGGTCACTTCCTTTTTTGCCGATTGCTCTGCCATAACGCTTAATATCGTCTTGGTTTAAACACCCTTTGCGCGGCTACTAGGAAGCGAACTGATTACTATCAGCCTCTTCCAGAAGTTGCTGGATATCTTCACCTGTTTTGGATTGTTTTAAAAACCGACAAAAAGTCGCGTCACGGAGTTGGCGAGCAATGTTCTCAAGCGCTCGGAGGTGATCACCAGGATGATCTGGAGGTGAAACAATTAAGAAAAAAAGTTGAACCTTTTCTCCATCAAGGCTGTTAAAATC
>JALCBQ010000208.1 GCA_028066335.1 Pirellulaceae bacterium | reverse complement strand
ATTCCTAGCAAAACTTTGCGGCACGCCATTTTTCGAATGGCAGAAGTCAACGATAACCCCCTTTTTGCAAAGGCTGGTATCTCGGTTCAATTTGATTATCCCGAGTTGCTACGTTCGGCAGAGGCTGTTATTCAAGAGCAGGTCGTTACACGGGGAGGATTTTATCAGCGAAACCAAATCCCCGTCTTTTTTGGTGAAGCCCACTTTCAAGACGAACACACACTTCTTATCAATGAACCACAAGATGGGACCTTAACTCTTACTGCTGAAAAATTTGTTATTGCCGTCGGTTCACGACCATACCGACCGGCCGATGTCGATTTTTCGCACCCCGATATCTACGACAGTGATACCATTTTGACAATGGACCGGACGCCACAATCCATGACGATTTATGGAGCAGGGGTAATTGGGTGCGAATACGCCTCGATGTTCCGGCGACTTGGTATCAAGATCAATCTCGTTAACACACGGTGTAAACTGTTGGAGTATCTTGACGACGAGATTATCGATGCCCTTAGCTATCAACTCCGTGAAGATGGGGTCGTTTTACGTCATAGTGAAGAGTACGAAAAAATCGAAGGGACAAACGAGGGGGTCGTCCTCCATTTGCGCAGTGGCAAGAAGGCAAAGGCCGCTTGCCTTTTATGGGCGAATGGCCGGACCGGAAATACAGACAAACTGGCCCTTGAGAATGTTGGGCTCGTTCCTAATGGTCGTGGTCAGCTTGCCGTGAATGAAGACTATCAAACCGAGGTAGAGAATATTTATGCCGTCGGAGACGTTATCGGCTTTCCGTCTCTTGCTTCGGCTGCTTATGTTCAGGGACGTGCTGCCGGTCGTCACCTGGTCGACGGGCAGCGAGATGAATCCCTTGGTCAGTGTATACCGACTGGCATCTATACCAGTCCTGAGATTAGTTGTGTTGGCCAGACAGAACGTGAATTGACCGAGCAAAAAATTCCATACGAGGTCGGCCATGCCCAGTTTAAGAGTCTTGCACGTGCCCAGATAACCAATCGGCCAGAAGGGATGCTAAAGCTCCTTTTCCATAGGGATACTCTAGAAGTTTTAGGGGTCCACTGTTTTGGGGCAAATGCCTCCGAAATTATTCATATTGGGCAAGCGATCCTTTCTCAAAAAGGGTCTGCGAATACGATTCTCTACTTTTTAAGTACGACATTCAACTATCCGACGATGGCGGAGGCCTATCGGGTTGCTGCACTCAATGGCTATAACCGGCTCTTTTAGCGAGATTATGAAAAGGGCGTTGGGTGGCTCCTGTTTTGTCTTTTTTGTCGCTGTCCTCTCGAATTCTCTACTTGGAAGAGAGGGTTATAACGATTCTTTGGGTTGCGCAAATTCTTCTTTCTTGAAAACCTTTTAAGGAAAGCATTTCTTATTCCCGATATGCCCCACTAGGTGGGGATAACCTATAGTTGTGTGAGTCCTTCTTTTGGAAGAGGCCGAGTGTACGATTCGCAACAGATGATGGGGTAAGAGTTCATGCGGATATTGATTGCCGATGATAGCGCGCTCATTCGTGTGCAGCTAGAGGATATGCTCAAAGAGGCAGGTTACGAAGTAACAAGCGCCGCAGATGGGCAAGAGGCATGGGATATTTTACGTCTTGGTGAAATACGCCTTGCTGTTCTTGACTGGATGATGCCTGGGTTTACTGGTCCCGAGATCTGCCAGAAACTCAAAGAACATCCGAATTTACAGTCTGTTTATGCTGTCCTTCTTACAGGAAAAGAAGGTGCTGAAAATATGGTTAGTGCCCTGGAAGCGGGGGCGAGTGACTTTATTACCAAACCTCTCCAGGAAGCTACACTTTTAGCTCGTTTAAAAGTAGGGATGCGTATCGTTGACCTTCAGTTGCAACTTACTCAGTCACAAAAATTAGAAGCCATTGGTCAGCTAGCGGCAGGGATTGCTCACGAAATCAATACACCAGTTCAGTATATCGGTGACAATACCCGATTTACCCTTGAATGTTATGAAGGTCTGCAGTCGGTCCTTAAAGAGCATGCCGTTCTTCTTGAGAAGCTCAAAAAATGTGAGCCACACGGCGAGCAAGTCCAAACGATCGAAAAAGTAATTGCAGAGGCCGACGTTGAGTATCTTCTTGGTGAATTACCTGTCGCTATCCAGCAAACTCTTGATGGAGTCGCCCATGTCGCGAATATCGTCAGGGCAATGAAAGAGTTTGCTCATCCTGGTGTTGTTGAAAAATCAAGTGTCGATATTAACAACTCGCTCAAAAGTACGTTGGCGGTTTGTAGTAGCGAGTGGAAATATGTCGCCGATATCGAAACCGACTACGAAGAGGGGCTTCCGATGGTTTATGGTATGCCAGGTGAGCTCAACCAGGTTTTCCTTAATCTTGTTGTGAATGCCGCGCATACGATAAAAGATAAGATTGAAGAGTCCGACATGGGCAAGGGGACAATCACTATCTCAACGAAATCTGATGGAAATTGGTGTGAAGTTAGAATCGCTGACAATGGTTGCGGTATTCCGCTCGAAGCGAGGGAGAAA
>JALCBQ010000207.1 GCA_028066335.1 Pirellulaceae bacterium | reverse complement strand
GGTTACGAGTCGTTCGATAAAGGGTCGTCAGGCTCTTGTTTCTGGGTTATAGGGATATCGGTTGTATCGGTTTTATTTTGTTCGTCGGTCGTTGTCGGATGGAGATGTTTTTGGATTGAAGGAGGTAAGATGATTGAGTCGTTTTGTGAATCGGTAACTCCTCTTTCGGCCTCATCATTTTTTGAACTGCCGTTTATGGGTGGCTCGGATTGGGTTAATTCTGATGGGGGCGAAGCAAGGAGCGTCGAAGTTGGCGATTGGCCCTCCCCTAGATAAGGTTCAAGGGCACTTCTTAGTTTTTCTCGTGCCCGAGAAAGAAGAGATTTTATTGCCGGAAGGCTCAGGTCCATTGTATCGGCAATTTCCTGGTAACTCATTCCTTCAAATTTTGAGAGTAATATGGCCATTTGTTGTCGTTTTCCAAGCGTACTCACCGCCTGTTTGACAACGTTACTTATTTCGGCTTTGTCGAGCAAACGTTGTGGCATGAGGCCGCTCGCCTCTTTGGCGAGTTGTTCAACGCCCAAAATTGCCGACGAGTCAGCCCGGTTTTCTAATTGTACTTCTTTTCGTCGACCATTGCGCCGCAACGCGTTTTTACCAACATTGTGGGCGATACTATAGAGCCATGTCGAGAATTTTGCCGTCGGTTGATAAGATTGGCGAGATCGAAAAACACGCATAAAAACCTCTTGAGTGAGGTCTTCTGCTTGGCCACGATTGCCAACGAACTGCTCCAAAACAGTCAGAAGCTTGGGCTGAAAACGGAGGACAAGTTGCTCAAAAGCTGCAGCATCACCTTGTTGTACCTGAAGCATGAGGCCAACATTCGGATCAGAATGTGGTGAAGTCAGTTGGTCAGTATTAGTCAATTGATCAGTATCAGTCAAAGAGTCGGCCCATTTCCTTTCTGGCGCGGTCATGAGGCTCGCCTCTTTCAGTCTATGCGAAAAGAGCGTTGTTTTCCACCATATTTCTTCTAATTATAAAGCTTACTATCGCAACAAAGCTGATTTCTGGAGCGGACAGAGGGAGGCCCCCCTCCAAAAGAAAGAGTAGCTCTCCTTCTTTATTCCCTCTATAATGGAAATTGAACCCAAAAATGTCCGGGAAGTTTCTGTTTTTTCGGAAAAAACAGAAACTATCGTGGTTTGTAGTATTGTGTTACCCCCATTTTTTAGATTTTTAAGTGCGAATAAATGGATAAGCCGACAGAGCGGATGTGGAGAACGCCAGAAAAACCACCTGAAGATGTTAAATCGCCATTGGGCGACTCTACGCCCCATCAAGAGCAAGCTCCACAGACCGATGACGCTCTCGAATATGAACTAGAGCCTGAAAACCTTGAGCTGCCAAAGGTATCGAGCCTTAG
This sequence comes from Pirellulaceae bacterium, assembly GCA_028066335.1. GTDB lineage: Bacteria > Planctomycetota > Planctomycetia > Pirellulales > Pirellulaceae > JALCBQ01. The sequence continues at coordinate 1,182 of JALCBQ010000207.1, read as the reverse complement.
TAGTGGAACGACCAGAGGGGCTAGTGATCTGATCGACCCCCTCCCAACTGATCTCGGAGAGGGACAACCTCCACAAAAAGAAGGGGGGCCGAGGAAAGAGCTGGTCCAGGTAAGCCTAGCCAAAGAGACGTGGCATTATCTAAAGTGGTGTTTGGTTTTTGGAGGGCAGGCTCTTACTTTGCTGATCGGATGGTTTAAAGGTTCGTATATCATTACGGTCCCTCTTTTTTTTCTCTTCTTGGGCCTTTTTATCTATTTTTCCCTAAAGCTTGCCAAACACAAAGGCTGGTTGCCCGAAGAGAAATAGGATTACCAAAGCCGTACAACTGTGTTGTCGTGACCGAGCTCTCGAGAAACACAATTGCATGAGGGGCCTATTTGGCGGTATGATAGGCAGGTTTCCTGTTTGTTTCACATTTTCAAATGTAGTCAAAAGATTTATAGAAGGATATTCGGAAGCAATGATAGATCGTTACGATTCTAGACAAACCTTTCTCTTGTCAAAGTCATGTTCAGGTCGGCTCCCTGTGTCATTTCAGAATTTGGAAAATCTGTTTCGAGGTCTGTTACTATGGGGACGGTACCTCACAATTTTATTTCTTTGGCTTGGTCTTTTCGCAGAAGGAACTCTCCTTGCGCAAGATAATTCTGGTCAGGAATCTTCAGGTGATCCAATACAAGAAAAGAAGGAATTGCTGCTTGGGTCTCCACAAAAGACAATCGGTACTTTTTTAAAATCGCGGAATAAAAAGGGGGGACTAACTGAAGCCGAGTCGTATTGGTGTCTTGAACTTGGAACCGTTCCAGATATTGAGACCTACGCTTACAAGTTAAAATATGTTCTTGATCGGGTTTCTAGGATTGCAGTCGATCAGTTTCCGAGTGAGAGCGATTTTGCCGATGAGGTTGTCTTGGCGGATTATCTAGAAATAGGAGATTCAGTTGTCGATCCCAACCATAATCAGGCAAGGGAATCAGTTGCCAAACAACTTACTCTGGTTCGAGGGGCTGATAAGTATTGGCGTTTTAGTGCTGAAAGTTTAGAAGAGCTGGTCAAAGATGGTGGAATTTATGACCGAGTCACTCAGGAGGGTTGGCAGCGCATACAAGACCTTAGTAGTAGCGAGGCGCAGGAGGCAAGTGCCAAACCGTGGGCGACCTGGATTGAAGAGCAATTCCCTA
>JALCBQ010000023.1:23236-30400 GCA_028066335.1 Pirellulaceae bacterium | reverse complement strand
GGGCAGGGCAATGGATCGTCGGTTTTGCACTAGAGACCGAAGACCAACGGTTTCGAGCCCTCGTCAAATTAGAAAAAAAATGTTGTGATCTTATCGTTTCAAACGGTCCTCAAGCAATGAACGCCACCGAGACATCCTTAGAAGTGTTAAATTCAGAAGGATCACTTCTTCAGAAATTCAACGGCCCCAAAACGGTGGTCGCTCGGGAACTTATGGCTCTTATCCAATCCGAGCTTCTCTAAAGGCAGGGCCCTATTTTCCTACAGTCACACTCGCAAGACATCCTACCTTGGTCCCTTCTTGGTCTGTTTCAATCTCGATTTGCTCGGAAAATTCCCCCTCTTCTTCGGCTGTAAAACTGACCGATAGAATGTGGAGTTTCTTTGAGGTTTCAGGAATTTGAAATTCGAGCCCCTTTAGTTTGCTTGAAAGATTTGTTACCTTAAACGGCTCTTTTCCTTTAACAATGATCTTTTTAGTAACTTTGTCTCCCGGCTTTAGGTTACCCAGAAAAAGAGAGGTCGGACTTGCCGCAATTGCAGGGACAACTTCTGCAGTAAAATGGACTGGAAAAGTCGCCCCCCGACGGTCGTTCGTTACAAGAATGAGCTGATCTTTCACAAAGCCGGCTTTGGCTGTCTCCTTTAGAGTGACTTCTAAAAGATATTTCACAGATCGGTTGGCCCGCTCTTCTTCTTTGACACGAACCTCAATGTCGGCGTTACCACTACGAACATCTTGAATTTTCCAAGTCGTCGGTCCGGCGTAGCTAACTATCAACTGCTTGGTCGCTGATTCACCTTGATCAATACTACCGAAACGGATGGCACCAGGGTTCAGGGCGATATCTCCCCGGATGTTTCCGCTTACATCTAATTGAACTTCTGCGTAGTAGGGGCGGTCAATGACCACGGTAATGGTAGCGCTTTTGGGACCAAGAAATGAGATAGTGTTGAATTTGGCCTGTATCGCTCCAGTTTCCAGTGACTTGATCGTGTCGTTAATAATCGTTGCTGTTGTACAACCACAGCTCGACCGGACACTGGCAACATGAATTTCTTCTTTGTAGATATTTTTGATATTAAACTGGTAGACAGCATCTGAACCTTTGGCCACGGTACCAAAATCATGCCTGGTCACCTTGAATAGCTTTTGTGCCCAATCTTGCCCAAAGGCATTGGAACCGTTGGTTACGAAAAAAACAAGAATAATTAACAAGTTTAACGGTCTTTGTTTCGTCGTCATTGGCATGCCCAAGGCTTAAAAATGCAAATATTGTCAATATAGATAAAACAGGGGGATGTTACTTTCGATAAGAGAAATATCGAATCCTCTCTATCGATTATAATCGGTCTGGACAACGAAATACTTGGAAGAATTTCAAAACCATAACTTCTCTGTACTTTAGAAGGCTAGCGACCTACCGAGCCCAACTTTTGGGGTATCTTCTTTCAAACGCTGAATCCTAAAATTTAGGGCTTTCCTGCCCTGTTTTAGATCTTCTGGCGGCATTAAGAATTTGGGCCAGCTCACCTCTTAACGCCTTATCAATGCCCATATTTTTATTAGAATAGGTCAAACTCGGCACCCAATGCCTCATCTAACAGCCGAAATACTCTTGAGATGACCGACTTCAAAAGCCAAGGATAGACCGCATTCATGTTTGACTCCCTACAAGATGGCCTGGCCTCCGCCTTTAAATCACTCCGCGGAAAAGGAAAACTAACCGAATCCAACATACGAGAAGGGTTGGGCCTTGTCGAGCAGACCCTCCTTGATGCCGATGTTAGCTTTTCGGTCGTTCAAGAGTTTATGAAGAAGGTTACCGAAAAAGCCTTAGGGCAGCGGGTCCTTCTTGCACTCAACCCCAGTGAACAGCTCATGGGAGTCGTTCATGAAGAGATGCTCGAACTACTTGGTAAAGGGGAAGATAGTTTTGACCTTAAGAAGGGCTTTAATGTCCTGATGCTTTGTGGACTCCAGGGTTCGGGGAAAACAACAACTTGTGGAAAACTGGGAAAATATCTTCAAGATAAAAAGCTTAAACCGATGTTGGTGGCAGCCGACCTGCAACGTCCTGCCGCTATCGAGCAATTACATGTCATTGGAAAGCAGCTAGGAATACCGGTCTATTCAGAGGGTGATCATAAAGACCCTGTCAAAGTCTGTCAGAACGCTATCGCTAAAGCGAAGCAAGAAGAGATCGATGTTGTCATCTTAGACACCGCCGGCCGGCTCGCTATTGATGAAGAGTTGATGCAGCAACTAAAAGAGGTCGATCGGAAGGTCATGCCTGACCAGGTTATGCTCGTTGTTGACGGCATGACAGGGCAAGACGCCGTCAACAGTGCCGGTGCCTTTAATAAGGCCCTTGAGCTTAACGGTGTTATTATGACCAAACTCGACGGTGATAGCCGTGGAGGTGCCCTCCTATCGGTTCGCCATGTTACTGGTGTTCCTATTAAGTTTCTTGGGACGGGTGAACATCTAAATTCTCTCGAATATTTCCGACCAGAAGGGATGGCTGGACGTATTTTGGGTCAAGGTGATATCGCTACCTTGCTTGATGTCGCTCAACGGGAAATCAACGCCGATAAACAACAAAAACTTGAAGAAGACCTGAAAAAGGGAACCTTTACCCTTGATCACTTTAAGGATCAGCTTCAACAAATCTCGAAACCAGGCCTTATGCAAAAAATGTTGGGCCTTATGGGCGGCCCCATGAAAGAAATGCAAAAAATGATGGGAGGGGCCGATACCGGTAAAGAGATGAAAAAACTTGTCGGTATTATCGACTCAATGACACCGGCTGAGCGAAAAGACCCCAAAGTGATCGACCCTAGTCGACGTCAAAGAATTGCCAAAGGGGCAGGGGTCCAAGCCAAAGATGTCAACGGCCTTGTCAAGCAGTTCGATTCAATGGCCTCCATGATGACGGCTATGGCTTCGGGTGGTGTCAAAGATCGTATGCGTTTGTTTCAAGAGATGCAGGGCAATGCAATGAACCCAAACGCCTCAATGCGAGGCCCCAAAAAGGGTACAGGCAAGCGGCTAACCCCCAAAGAAAGGGCAAAACTTAAGAAGGAACGTGAGAGAGCCAAACGAAAAGCAAAGCGGAAAAAGTAGCTTCTCTGTGATGAAATGGCAGGTAAGTCGATGGCGGCTCAACGTTTAGCTCCGACGAATTCTAGCAAATACCAGTCGGTCTGTGGAAATAGGGGGTTTGTCAAGAAATAATCAAGAAGCATTTAGGTTCCGGTTTTTGCTACTTGGCAATATCCCGAGCGACTGTATAATGTTTCGTTTACTTCACAAAATTTGCCAGAATTACCATAGTTCAAGTCATTATTGGGAGGTTTTTAGTGGCAGTCCGGATTCGAATGAAAAAAATGGGGCGTACGCATCGTCCTTACTATCGCATTTGTGCGATGGACAAACGTACCCCACGCGATGGACGCGTCCTTGAGGAGCTCGGCACCTACGATCCTAGTATTAAACTCACTGATGCTCGTGTAACGCTCAATGGAGAGCGGGTCGACTACTGGCTCAGCGTTGGTGCTCAACCTTCTGACAAGGTCAAGGTTTTCATTAAAAAATATGGCACCCAAGGAACTCACCTTGAAAGCCAAAAAGAAGCCCTCGACACCCTTAAAAAGAAGGTTGCCCATATCCCCGTTGCTCCAGTCGTTGCCAAACCCAAAGAAGAAGAGGCTTCTGAGGAAGCTACTCCAGAGACAGAAGAAAAAGAGACCACAGAAGCGGTCGAAGATAAAGCTGAGGAATAATTCGCAGCAAACTTTACAAGTAACGCTCCAATGGCAGTCTAGTTACAGCTATGCGATTTGACATCGTTACGATCTTTCCTGATATTTTCACCGGATACCTCAAAGAGAGTATTCTGGAAAAAGCCATCAAGAAGGGTCTGGTCACTGTCAACCTCCATAATCTACGTGACTGCTCCGAGGATAAACACGATGGTGTCGACGACCGCCCCTTCGGTGGTGGCCCCGGGATGGTTCTGAAAGTCGGCCCTATCGTCCGTTGCGTCGAACAAATCGCTGCTGAGGCCTCTGGTGAAGACACAGAACCTAAACCCAAAAACGCTCCCAAGGTAATATTGTTTACCCCAAGAGGGACAAAACTAACCCAGCGAAAAGTTGAACAAATCGCCCAAAATGACCACATTATTGCGGTCTGTGGAAGATACGAAGGTTTCGACCAGCGGGTCATTGATATACTAAAACCGGAAGAAATTTCGATAGGAGATTATGTCCTAAACGGTGGTGAAGTCGCCGCCATGGTCCTTATTGACACAACGATTCGTCTTTTACCGGACGTACTCGGGTGCCAGGAAAGCCACCATGACGACTCTTTTTCCACAGGGAATCGATTACTCGAATCTTCCCAATATACGAGGCCTCGTTCCTTTCGAGGGCATGAGGTCCCAGAAGTCCTCCTCAGCGGTGATCACCAAAAGATTGCACAATGGCGTCTGGAAAACAGCAAAAAAATTACCGAAAAAAGGCGAGCTGATTTATTGAAAGATGAGCTTGCCTCCGATGAATAGGAAAACAACAGTCAAACCCAAAGCTGGTTTCCAAACCCGCCAAGTAGAGATGCCAAAGGGTTAGACGCAAACCTAAATGGGTCTCACTATTAGCAAAACCAATTGGGTCGCCCCCAAAGCGAATAGTATTTATATAATATTACATAATAGCAAGATTTGAGAGAACTTTTTGAAAACCTCTGTTTTGCATATCGAAAAATGGGAAATGAACATGAGCCAACAACTACTCGAATCGATTGAAGCCGATTACCTTAAAAAGGACAACGCTCCAGAATTTGAAATCGGAGATACCGTCGACGTCCATACCAAAATCCTTGAAGGAGATAAAGAACGTATCCAGGTTTTCTCCGGGGTTGTGATTGCTCGTAACGGCTCGGGAACACGTGAGATGTTTACTGTTCGACGTATTGTCGCCGGTGAGGGTGTTGAACGTAAATTCCCTCTTCATTCACCACGAATTGACAAAGTCGTTGTGAAACGCTCCAGTGTTGTCCGTCGTGCTAAACTTTATTTCTTGCGAGATCGTATTGGTAAAGCTGTCCGACTCAAAGAACGTCGCCGATAAACTTCATGAGGGCCGATTTCTGCCGATACAACCCTCGGCCAAAAGAACTCGCCCGTTTCACTCATGATAAAGGGCGCACCGCACCAATTCAATAATAAAATTCATACCTGAAAGCACCGAAATTCGGTGCTTTTTTTGTGCCATTTTTTATCTAGAGTTCTGCCTTTATAAGGGGTTAGCTTACGAACGATAAAATATGGCTGAACCCACCTTTTCTTAATTCATTTTTCTTGTTTTAACCGGTACATTCCAGTACGATCTTGTATAGATACTCTGCAGGCAGACTCTCTTTTCCATTTGGCAATCCCAGCCTCTTTGGGCCTTACCATGGTTTTTTTCTGGATCAATAAATACTGGCCCTCTAAAGAAGAGCCCCTTGGCCAGGCGGGTGAACGAGTCGCCGAAAAGTTTCTTCGAAAAAAAGGGTTCCGCCTTCTCCACAAAAATTATAAAACACCCTATGGCGAGCTTGATCTTGTAATGCGTCAGAATGAGACGATCGTCTTCGTCGAAGTGAAAACACGACGCTCAGCCCTAAAAGGCGAACCCCACGAAGCTGTTCATACCGAGAAACAAAAGCGGCTAACACGGCAAGCTTTTGCCTATCTCAAAAAATTTTACTCTCTTAATGAACGAGCCCGTTTTGATATCGTCTCGATCGTCTGGCCCCTTTCAGAAGTACCGACGATCAACCATTTTGAAAATGCCTTCGAGGCTCAAACCTCCTAGTAGAGAGGCGACAGAACAAAACGAGACTTCTAGGTAGTTTCCGAAAGGGCAGGGGGAGACTATACATAGTTCGTTGGATCGTTTTGGCCACTTTCTGCAAACCCTTTTTTACGGAGCAAACAAGCTTCACATTCGCCGCAAGCTTGGCCAGATTTGCTTGCATCATAACAACTAATCGTCTGGGAATAGTCGACTCCTAGCCTTACACCTTCCTCGATAATCTCGGCTTTTGTCTTATGAATCAAGGGGGTGTGGATCGTTATTGGGTTGCCCTCAACCCCAGCTTTGGTCGCTAAGTTTGCCATGGTTGAAAAAGCCTCGATATACTCGGGGCGACAATCAGGATACCCACTGTAATCTAGGGCATTGACCCCAATAAAAATATCGCTGGCACCGAGCGTCTCTGCATAGGCAAGGGCAAAAGAGAGAAAAATCGTATTTCGCGCTGGAACATAGGTAACCGGGATTTTTATACCGGGTGAATCGCCTTTTACCCCTTTGGGAATAGCATATTCTTCACTCGTTAGAGCCGAGCCACCAAACGTTCCCAAGTCGATATCAACAACGATATGGCCCCCCAAGGTATATTGTTGGGCTATCTTTTCAGCCGCCTTTAACTCAGAATCATGCCGCTGACCATACCGAAAAGTCAATCCATAGGGTGTAAAGCCGGCTTCAAGAGCTAATGCTAATGTCGTTGTTGAATCGAGACCACCACTCAATAAGACGACCCCCTTTTTGCCTTTATCTCCCATCTTTAACTTTCTTATGCCCCCTAAAATCTCTAGGAAATAGCTCTAAAACAGGAGAGCATTCCGCTAATATAAGTAGAAAAACAGGCCCATTTTCAGCCATTTTCTGTTCATTTTAACCAATTTCGAGCCAAAAACGGCCTACTCGTCACAAATACAGGCAATTTCGAAAACAATTTTCCAGGTCTCGTTTTGTTTTATCGTCAAGGAGAAGAAAAAGGAGGAAACAAGAGCTTTGCCAGAAAATGACAAGATAAGAAAGATAGGCAACCTTTCTTCTTTGCGAAAAAGCGTACAGGTCGAGTTTTTCGAGACCCTTCTTGTAGTTCTTTTGTATCAGGTTTGGGGCCGAAATTCGTCTTGGCTTTTTTACCATCCTTGACTTGCCCAAACGAAATGACAAAATCTTTGGGATAAATTGTTGGGGTAAATTCTATTCTACAGGAGAGCGGTTGTTTCCTCGAAACCAAACATCAAATTTTTATTGTTGAAAGCCTTTACTGAATCAAATTTTATCAAATTTTAGTTTTATTAAATTATCGTATAGTAAG
>JALCBQ010000023.1:0-23226 GCA_028066335.1 Pirellulaceae bacterium | reverse complement strand
ACCAAACATCAAATTCATATTGTGGACCGCCGTTCCAGCCGCCCCTTTTATCAAATTATCGATCACTGAAAGAATCGTCAAGTAACCTCCCGTTTTCCGAACCGTGATCTCACAATAGTTGGTATTGGTAACGTTCTTCGTCGTCGGTAATTCGGTAACGATCCGAACGAATGGCGAATTCTGATAAAAATCTTTAAGAAACGCCAGTAGCTCGGCCTCTGTCTTCCTTTTGTCAATTAACGGTGCATAGGCAACCGTTAAGATCCCTCGGTTCATCGGCACAAGGTGAGGGGTAAAAAGAGTCTCAACTTTATCTTCAATGATGTTGCCCAGGATTTGCTCAATTTCAGGCAGGTGTCGATGGGTGCCAACACCATAGGCAGTAAGGGTCTCATTACATTCAGAAAAAAGAGTCTCCTGTTTGGGCGAACGGCCAGCACCTGTTACACCACTCTTTGAGTCGATAATTAGCCCCGCTGGGCTGACGATTTTTTCTTTAAGAAAGGGGGCCAATGCCAGAATTGCAGAGGTTGGGTAACATCCGGGGTTTGCAACGAGCTGAGCCGATCGAATCTCTTGAGCAAAAAATTCGGGCATCCCATAGATCGTCAAAGGAACTCGGTCAGGATCTGGATGCTTTGTGTCATACCATTTTTCAAAAGTTGCAGCTTCGTTTAACCGATAATCAGCACTCAAGTCGACAACCCTAGCACCCGAGTTGATCATTTCAGGGATACGTAATGCCGATTCACGATGAGGCAAACAACAGAAGACAACTTCGACATCAGTCGCCACCTCTTTGGGTGAAAGGTCCTCGACAAGAAGGTCACGAGAACCGACCAATGAAGGGTGTATTTTATAGAGAGGTGTCGGACTCTCAAGGCGGCTACTCGCTTTGGTAAGGGTCACCCTAGGATGTCGATCTAGAATTCGAAAAAGTTCCCTTGCCGTATAACCAGTACTACCAACGATACCGACTTTAATCATTGCGGTCATTATTTTTTTGTAGAAGTTTTGGAAGTCTCTTGACTACTTTTATCCCGTGCTTTTTTCTCGCTGATCGTCTTGTAATCGACGACATTCCAAACGAGTCCACAGAGGCGTAAGAGGCGAATAAGTGCATAGGTCAAATCGATTTCCCACCACTTATGACCATGGACGGCCATCCGAGGATAGGCATGATGGTTATTATGCCAACCTTCACCAAATGCCAAAAGGCCGACAAGCCAGCTATTTGTACTATGGTCACGCGTTTCGTAGTTGCGATAGCCCCACATATGACCAATCGAATTTACAGCCCACGTAATGTGCAAAACCCAAACCATTCTGACAAAGACTCCCCAAACCAAAAACGACATCATCATGGTGACGGGGTCTTTTCCGATTGCAGCGCCGTAAAAATAACCGGAGGCCATTGTCGCACCAATAACTACGATATGAATCGGTAAAAAGAGTTGATCGAGCAACCGAATCCCTTTATCGGCCAAAAGATCGGGCGCCCATTTTTTAAAGTGATCTTCAAGCTCTGGCCCATGAATAACCCACCCAAGCCAATTCATATGGCTCCACCAACCACCGTGGTCTGGTGTATGAGGGTCGCCATCTTGATCAGAATGGGCATGATGTTTCCGGTGATTGGCGATCCATGCCAAAGCCGACCCTTCTCCTGCAAGACCACCAACAAAGGCGAAAAAGTAGTGCATAAAACGGCTTGTTTTAAAACCACGATGGGTGAGGTACCGGTGAAAGCCAAGGCAGATGCCAACGCTTCCAGATAACCAGTACATAAAGAATCCCAAGGCGAGTGCTTCCCATGAGAAGTAAGCCGGATTCAAAGCTAACAGGGCACCAACATGAAAAGCCCCCAGCCAAAAGATCGTAACAAAATGGGCACCCTTAGATTTACGAATTTCCTTTTCGGTCATCGGAGCCACTTCGGGAGTGGCCTGTGCCGCTGACTCTTCTGCTACCAAGTTATTCTCATCCCAGATCTCGACTGTCCCTGTCTTTGCAGGCTCAGCGTCCAAACCACTCTCATCAGAAGTGGGCGGTGTCGTTATGCTCATAGGAAAGTTGTGCTTTCATATTTAGAGGCTCAGCCAACAGACACTCTCTTTGGTTTTTGCATTTGTCAATTACCAGTACGAACGTCATTTATCTGGCTGGCCAATTATTTCGCAGCTAAGTTTTTCGACAGCAGGTAAATTCAGAGGCCGACGAAGTACCTCATTCTATCCCATATAGTCGTCCCCGCCATCATCAATCAAGAGATATTTTCATAGAAACCTCTATTTATCGGCAAGGTCCCATGAAATGGTCAAAAACCTTTTAAAACAGGGGATTTGTGTATCTTCAACGATGGTTATTGGCATCAATCAAGGGGATAAATACCCTCTAGAAATGTTTACGAGAAAACGAGCCAACAAAGTCATTCTCTCTTCTATCAATTCGCTCTTTTTCACGTTTGCTTATCACAAAATTTAGAAAAATCATAATGAAACCGATACCGACCCTAAGAGAACAGAACATTCGATCTGGAAAATAGGATCCATTGTCGACGATAGACCCCTTAGAGAAGAACGAGGGGAAAACGGTCCCTCCTTAACGAGACGATCTGTTTCTGCTCTTGCACGAAAAAAGGGAGACAAAGCTTTTGGCTTTGTCCCCCTTTTTACAATTATGCTTTGGATTTCTCGGTTGAAATTTTTTAGAGGTAGAGGGGAAAGAACGATCTATACATCTCTTACCTACACACAGACCGTTTAGTCCAAAAAGCCGACGAGTTCTTGACTACGACTTGGTTGTTGTAGCTTACGAACGGCCTTTGCTTCGATTTGACGAATTCGCTCCCGAGTCACCTTGAAAATATGACCAACCTCTTCAAGGGTATAGCTATAACCATCACCTAAGCCGTAACGGAGTTTGATAATCTCACGTTCACGATAACTCAGGGATTTCAAGACCTTCCCAATTCGGGTACGAAGCATCTCTTGCGAAGCGCCAGATGAAGGGTTTTGGGCCTCACCATCAGGAAGAAGGTCGCCGAATTGGCTATCTTCGCTGTTTCCAACGGGACGATCAAGGCTAATTGGGTACCGACTCATTGTGAGAACACGCCGTGCCTCTTCGATAGTCGTTTGTGCCCGCCTGGCCGTCTCCTCAAGAGTCGGCTCTCTCCCAAGTTCTTGCAAAAGTTGACGAGCCACATTTCGCACGCGGGTCATCGTTTCAACCATGTGGACCGGGATACGGATCGTCCGGCTTTGGTCCGCGACCGCACGTGTGATTGCTTGGCGTATCCACCAGGTCGCATAAGTACAAAACTTGAACCCTCGTCGGTACTCAAATTTATCGACTGCCCGCATAAGGCCAGCATTTCCTTCCTGAATAAGATCCAGAAAGCTCAAGCCACGGTTCCGATATTTTTTAGCAATTGAAACGACAAGTCGCAAGTTCCCCTCGGAAAGCTCTCTTTTCGCCTGTTGGTACTCAAGGTGAGATTTTCTGAGGTAGGCAATACGGTTGCGGAGGCTCGTCGGCGTCTCTTGTGTCGCTAAAAGGATACTTCGATATTCACCGAGCCATAGTTCCCAGTCGGGGTTGGATTTTCGGCTTGCACGGTTTTCCTTGAGAAGTTTTTGGAGCTCATCGATACGTTGGCTGAACTCGATTAAAGCGCGCATATGAGGCTCAACCCTTTGGGTTCGCAGGCCAAGCTCTTCAATGAGTCTAATAATTCGGTAACGTCGACCACTAATGTTGGCCCAGGCCCGCTTTCGTTTTGCCGCTCGCTCTGATTTCCCTAAAGCGACACGGTAGTCGTGTCGGTTACGTCGCAAAAGGACCCCAAGAGTCTTAAGATTTGCCGGCATTCGGCCAAGGATTTGGTCTTTTTCAAGTTGGTCGGTCACCGAAACCTGAATCGTCCTGTCAAAAGGGAGGTCTCCCTCTTCGACTCGCTGTAACGTCTTGAATGCGGCGCTACTGACGTAGTCACATTCGAGAAGCTTGGCACGAAAACGACGACGAGAAATTTCGATTCGCTTGGCAAGATCGATCTCTTGACGACGGGTTAAGAGTGGAATTTCCCCCATTTGGGTCAAATACATCCGGACCGGGTCGTCCGACCAACTCTCACCCTCTTCAAGGAGATCACCTTCATCGTCGACGCTTGCCTCCAATTCCCTCTCGGTCGGCGCCTCGACATGTTGTTCGATTTCAGTATCGTGGGCAGCTTCTTCAAAGCTATTCATCCCAGAACGGCGTTCTACGCCCTCTTCATAATCGTCAATAAGTGACTCGTACAATTTAATGACCCTATCAATTAAAAATTTGTATATGTTTTGTATCTCTTTTGAGACATCGTTGACGAATATGGGATCGTCGGCATTTGTCGGTTACGGCAATTTACGGCAATATAGTTCTCTTGATACGCTCTTTGGTTAGCTTTAGGCCTTCGCCTAAGGGTATCCAACATTGACCCAATCCCACAGGAAACCACTCTCGGTTACCCTTTCAGGTTCAAAGCAAAAGGTTGCTTCTAATGTGGCACTAAAAAATACCACCAAACAATCCATACGCTTTGATTTATTGACATTTGGTAAAACTTTACGATCGCTGAGTTTGTACCACCCTAGCGACTGGCAGGCGTTGGTACCATCCCTTACACCGGTTCTCAACCACGTGTAAGAAGTGCGGTATTTTCTATGCTTTTACTCCCTTAAAAAAATTCGGCCCCTAGAGGCCTCTAAAACCGTTTTTCCAAGAAAATTTTTAAACATCTCTTAAGACTTGCCCAAAATTACCGAAACGGCAAACCGTAAGGATAAATAGTGCTAAAGCCTCGTTCTGGAAGGGTTTCTAAACTCAAAGAAACCACCATAAAAAACAGAAGGCTCAAAAAGTCACCACCTACTTTGAAGTGCGGCTGAGTGCACAAGATATCTTATGTCTGTACTACATTAGTTCAATCAAAACAAAAAACAACATTCGAGTCGTGAAGACGACCAATATTTTAAAAAGGACCGCCACACCACCAAACCCTCCAATTTTTGGCTAGGCGACCACCCAAACCCGAAAAATAAAAAGGAAAAAACGGGAGCATAGACGTCCAAAAGGCCGCCCGAATGAAATTCTGGGAAACCCCAAACAAACTCTAGCCTTTCCCAAACACAGATTCGTTACCAAGGAGGTAGCAGACCAATCACTTTTACACACAGCTAAAGGAGAAAAGAGGGACAACACAAAAGAGGGACAACACAGGCAAAGTATCTGCCCAAGATGGACAATCTGCAAAAGCCAACTCTGCAAAAGTCAGCACTACAAAGACGAACACAGAAAGACGAACACAGAGCGGCGGACATCATGCCAGAGACCAAATCTACGAAAAAAGAGGATACGACACAAAAAAGGTTCGTATACGAAAGCTCTATGCGTACATCACGCCTTTAAGTTACAGACAGAAGAAATAAAGAATCTTCGTCAAGTTTACCCCTAAACATTGCGGTGCATGCGAAAGAAGCTCTAATAAATTTTAACTACCAGTTATGCCGAGTCTACCGGTAAAAATTTCGGTTTTTATAAATTTTTCTCCCCTTTTATAAAAAAAAGGGGGCTTTGTCCTTGAAAATAGTGGAAAAAGAGTTTTCTGTTTTCTCATCTCTATTAAAAACGGACACTCTTTCAATAAAAGTCGTAATAGGGTACTGTGGTAGCTTGGCGGCCTTTTTTCCCGCTAGCAACCAGATTGTAATCTCTCGCTTCAACCTTTTCTTTTCAATTGACAACAAAGTTATGGTCCAATATCACCTCCCTTGTGACTGTGGAGAGACGATCCTTATCTCAACCAATCAAGCAGGAAATACCGTTCGATGTTCAGCCTGTGGCTCTGAGCTTGTTGTACCGACTTTTTCTAAGATCCGGCAGCTTCAAGCAGCCGTAGATGAGCCTAACGAATCTCCCCAAAATGGGGCTGGATTAAATCGAGTCTCCAAAACGGGATCTGGAGCCCCCAAAAAATGGAGCCGAACCCAAGGGCTACTTTTTACGATCGGCACAACCATTGTCTGTCTGGCTCTCATACCGTCTGCATATTTTGGCTTTCAAATGTGGAATATCCACCGCATCTATACCTCTCAGAAAAAGACTCTCGAAGAATTTAAAAAAGAAAATTTCTCCGAGTTCTATGATAGGCTTGAAACGACAACGGCCCCTGAACTCTACGATGCCTGGCAACTACAAAACAATCACAATGAGCTTGTCCTCTTTAAACGCGCCTCTGGTGTGAACGACTATGTCTACCTTCAGCCATCTTACGACACCTATAGTTCTCTTGTTTTTTGGCTGGGTATCCTCGTTCTCATTGGCCTAACCTTATCGGTTAGTTCCTTTTTTATTAAGTAAAGTTGCAACCGATAGACAACCCATAAGTTACTCGTGTGCTTCGGCTCCACTTTTTTAATCCTTCTTTTTCAGAATAAAAACGACATCTTCGGTCGAAGAGTCGACCGTAATCGGCTCGTCGATCTCGTAGGCAAAATCATAGCTAGCAGCGACGGCCAGTGCCGGGACCTTTGCCAAGAGGGCAGAAAATTGCTCGGCCGTGTAGGTTCGAAAAGAAACCTCATTTTCAATTCGAAAAATTTCGGTCGGCTTGTAGACTTCAAAGCTCATTTGAAAGGCCTCCTTTCGATTTTTCAGATCCCGCTCCTTCAGTTGCAAAGAGGAGAGTACGGCTAAATGACCCCGCCGGCCACTCCAACTCTCTCCATCGATTGGGGATTTCACCGTCGGTGTTAAGTGTAATCCTAAAATGTACAGTCCACCTTTTCTTAACGAACGGGCTACCGATTGTAAATGGTTCACGGCCATCTCTTCAGTCGCCAGGTGGCGAAAGCTATTGATCATGTTAAAAATGAGATCGACCTTTTTCTCGCACTGAAAGTTGGTCATATCGCCGACAACGGCCGACTTGGGCAGCCGGTGCCTTGCAAGCCGCTGGTTACAATAGGTAATCATTTTGGGGTTGAGGTCGTTTCCCCCCACCTCAAATCCTTTTTTCCCAAGACGCCATAATAATCTCCCTGTCCCACAAGCTGGTTCAAAAACCCTCTTTGTACTCGGGCGACCGTGCTTTTCCAGGGCAGCCAGTAAAAAATCGAGTTCGGCCCGCCAGTCGTCTCCGTAAACGATTTCGTAATATTGAGGGTAGTCATAGAGGTCTCCATGAATCGTCTCCATTTCCTTTGCTCTCTCCGCTAAAACCTTCTTAGGTCTTTGGTTGTTTTATGACAGTCCTATTGTGCCAGAAATCGGCCCAAGGCCAACCACACAGACACAGAATGAGAGAAGAAGGACCAGCCGTATATGAACAAAGAGCCGACCGGGAGACCGATCGGCTCTTTGTTATGAAACATGGAGATTGATTACTCCCACGGCAAAATCAGGGAAACACTTCACCCGCCAGGCCGGACTAATCGTCGGCATGGCTTGAATCTTTGATCACAAATTTTGCCTTTAGACGGGCAACTTCCTGGGCCAGGTCAGCTTCTTTGACACTTTTCAACACTTGCTCAAAGTCTTTATAGACTGCTGGTGCTTCATCCAGTGGATACCTGCGGGCATTCGACAAAATATCAGCCTTCTCCATTTCAGAATTAACCCTTTGCTGATCAAGTGTTCGCTTTGCCTTTCGACGGCTCAACACCCTACCGGCACCGTGGTTAACACTATAACAACTTTTCTTCGCTCCTTCGGTTGCAACCATTACTGCCGACCCACTGCATGGATTTCCTGGCAATAAAATAGGATGTCCCGTTTCTGCAAATGGGGTCCCTTCGAGACCAACATGGCCTGCCGGAAAGGCGCGGGTTGCCCCCTTTCGGTGTACCCAGGTCTCTTGTCCGTTGTGGATCTCCTTTCTTGCAATGTTATGGCTAATAAAATAGACCAATTCACCCTCAGTTCCGGGAAAAATCTCCTGAAAAGCCTCCAGAACCAAAGCATTGATCAACATGTGGTTGACCGTAGCAAAGTTCGCACCAAGGGCCATATCGTCGAGATAGTTATTTGCCTCTTCGGTTCCTAGCTCGGCATAGACGAGATGTCTATCGCCTGCGGGGAAGGGACGCCCTTTGCGATCGAATTCTTCTTCCAGCAATCTAAACTGATTCGTCGCTAACCGATTTCCAAGACCTCTCGACCCACAGTGAGACAAAAATGCGACACGGCCATCTTTGAGCCCAAAAGATTTTGCCAGCTTTTTCATCGTTTTGTCTTTAGAGACCTTCACGACTTCACATTCTCCAAAGTGGTTTCCACCACCATAAGAGCCAAGCTGGTTCAGCTTATTCTCGATGTTTGCAAAAGCATCCAATCCACTTGAGCTCAAATACTCAAGTCGCCCTCGTAGCGCACCAGGTTCTCCGGTATGTCCGAGATGAAAAGCATCCTCACAACGCTCAGCCCAATGGGGTGGAATCCTCAGTTTTTCACATACGTTTTCCGAAACCCCTTCAACAGCCGCTTCACGACCCGCCTCACGTGTATAACGGCGTGATTTTCGAACCGAGTTTCTCCCACGCCCTACACCGGTCGGTGTACGTTCGCAAATCGCTTTAATCAGTTCTCGTCGGGTCGTTTTGCTCTTAATTGCATCTTCGGGAAGGTTTAGTTGCAACAAGCTCATCGAACATTTGATATCAACTCCAACTGGTCCCGGATAAATATGAGTCGGAGAAGTCATAACACATCCGACGGGTGCCCCATACCCAATATGTGCATCAGGATTCAATACCACATCCGAAACTCCTGGTGCCCTGCGCGAATTGACCGCTTGTTGCAGACAGTTTTGGTCGAATGTCTCCCGAATTGACTCGTTTGCAATAACAGTAATCGGCGATTTATCTTCGACGACGATTTCCGAAAGAGACGGAGCAACATTTTTTAGCTCAATCGTATCCATTTTATCCTCCTTTGAAATTACCTCCCTTAGGGTTTTACTCTTTACGTAAGTAATCAGAGCCTTCGTCGGTCAAAAGGTTCACTCTCAAGGAGTAAGGTAAAGAAAAAACTCTTCATAATTTCCTTTATGAACCAACCTTTTCCTGGAGTGTGGTAATCGTCTCACGAACTTCATCAGGGATGTGGATCGACTCTTGCGATGGGTAGTCATACATAACGATCACCGAAGCCCCCGACGCTACAATTGCATTCTGGTTATGGCTGTAGACGGCATGTTCCATAACCATACTTTTTCTACCTAACTTAGTCACCGAGGCACCAATTTGAACGACGTCGGGGTATTTTAGCTGCAGGCGGTAACTGCAATCGACCTTTGCCAGAATTGGCCCAATCGACTTGCCGGTCATCATGTATCCCAACCCGGCCTCTTCCAGATAGGTAATTCTTGCCGATTCGAACCATAGAAAATGTCTTGTATTGTTCACATGGCCAAAATTATCGTGATCGCCCCACTGTAAAGCAAGAGACAGATAAACGGGGTAGTCACGAAGAGGCTCTCCCTTTGGTAATTTCCAACGATCCATTTTCAATCCTTGTCTATTGAGTATTTGAACCTTAGCTCTCTTGATAAAAGATACTAAACTAAGTCTTTCTCCTTATAAAATCGACGATTAGCACCAATCGAGTGCTACATCGAAATTTTTCACCGAGTGAGTTAAAGCCCCGATACTTATTCGCTCGACCCCCGTTTCAGCAACACCACGTACAGTCTTTCGCGTAATCCCTCCCGAAGCTTCGAGGGCTACCATTGGCCCGATTTTATCCCGTAAAGCGACCCCCTCTTTTAGTTCTTCTACGGTCATGTTGTCAAGTAAAACAATATCTGGCAAAGCTGGCAAAACTTCAGTCAACTGCTCCAAAGTATCAACTTCGATGGTTATGGTCATCGACTTTTTAACCATCCCTGGCCCTCTCTCCTTAATCAGCTTTCTTGCCTCTTTAACCGCTTTTGCAAGGGTATAACCTGATGTTATAGAGTGTGCTTTTTGTGCAAAGGCAAGGTGATTATCTTTGATTAAAATACCATCGTATAAACCGATACGATGGTTCTGCCCACCTCCACATGCGACTCCATATTTTTCCAAAAGTCGCCAGCCGGGTGTCGTTTTACGGGTATCGAAGATCTTTGCCCTGGTCCCTTCGACTTGACGAACGTAATAAGATGTTTGGGTAGCGATCCCTGAAAGTCGCCCCAAAAAATTCAGCATCGTCCGCTCGGCAGTTAAGAGAGCCCGAACATCCCCTGTCAAATGGACCAATCGATCTCCTGAGGCGACGACTTGACCATCCGACTTAAAGAACGAAATTTCACCTTTAAAACCGATCTCTTGACAGACCGTTTCAACGACTGCAAGGCCACAAAGAACCCCCTCCTGACGAGCGATAATATCGGCCGCCCCGACCGCCTTAGCCGGTACGATTGCTCGACTTGTCCAATCTTCTTCACCACCTAAATCTTCGGCTAATGCCATCTGAGAAAGTGTTTGCAGGTTTTGTTGATGAGCCGGGGTCCACTTATCTTTCGCAACGTCAACGATCATTAGTCAAGTCAAAACATTTAAAGGGGAAATACGTAAAACTCTACAGAAGAGGGGAGGGGGGAAGAATGAGGCCGACCTCTTTCCACCCCATCATAACAGGCTCACTACAAAAAAACCATATCCCCCAAGAAGGGCCTAGAACCTACTTGCCAAACCGAATAGAATGGGGGCACAACTAGTTCACAAATGTCTAGTAATCCAAGCTTACACTTTTTTTCTCTGTACCTTTTACCATTTGAAATAGATTTAGCATGGAATTTAGTTTACAGAGTGATTTCAAGCCAGCAGGCGACCAACCTGAAGCGATCTCCTCCCTAGTAAAAGGGATTCAGGAAAGTCGCCAGTCCCAGGTCCTTCTGGGCGTTACAGGTTCGGGGAAAACCTTTACGATGGCCAACGTCATTGCCGAACTGAACCGTCCTGCCTTGGTCATTTCACACAATAAAACGTTAGCGGCCCAACTCTATAGCGAGTTCAAAGCCTTCTTTCCGAATAATGCGGTTCACTATTTCGTAAGCTATTACGACTATTATCAGCCAGAGGCCTACATCCCACAACGAGATATTTACATTGAAAAAGATGCCTCGATCAATGACGAGATCGACCGTTTACGCCTTGCCTCGACAAGTAGCCTCGTCAGCCGACGTGATGTCATTATTGTTGCGAGTGTCTCCTCTATTTACAGCCTTGGTTCGCCACAAGCTTATCAAAACATGATGGTCTCGATCGAGGTCGGTAAAACGATGGATCGTGACCAATTTTTGTTAAAACTTCTCGAAATTCAGTACCAACGAAATGATATTGAATTTTCGCGAGGAAAATTCCGCGTGCGTGGCGATTGTATCGAGGTATGGCCCTCCTACGAAGAGTTCGCCTACCGTGTCGAATTTTGGGGCGATGAGATCGAATCGATTTCGATGGTTCATCCAACCAGCGGTGAGAGGCTCAGCGATCCTCTTGATCAGATATTTATCTATCCTGCAAAACACTATGTTCTGCCAGAAGAAAAAATTGCCCCTGCTGTCGAACGCATTCAACAAGAGCTCAAAGATCGACTTGAGTTTTTTCATAAAGAAGGAAAGTTACTGGAGGCACAACGTCTGCAAGCCCGGACTAAATATGATCTGGAAATGATCAAACAGGTCGGTTATTGCAGTGGGGTCGAAAACTATAGCCAACCTCTCTCAGGACGCGACCCAAGCCTGCCACCAGAGTCACTTTACGATTTTTTCCCCGATGACTTTCTTCTCTTTGTCGATGAATCGCATGTAACAATTCCTCAAATTCGTGCCATGTACGCAGGTGACCAAAGCCGAAAAACCACCTTAGTCGAGCACGGCTTTCGCCTACCCAGCGCTCTGCACAACCGCCCGATGAAATTTGAAGAATGGGAACAAAAATGTCAACAGACCGTTTTTGTCTCGGCGACCCCAAACGACTATGAACTTGAAAAAACAGGAGGCGAAATCATTGAGCAAATTATCCGACCGACCGGCCTGCTAGACCCAATCGTTGAGGTTCTGCCAGCCAAAGACCAGGTACCTCACCTTGCTCAAGAGATAAAACAAAGGGCGGCCAAGGACGAGCGGACTCTGGTGACGACCTTAACCAAACGTCTTGCGGAGGAATTGACCAACTATTTCCAAGACCGAAACATTCGATGTAAATGGCTTCACAGCGAACTTGATGCCTTTGAACGGGTCGAAATTTTACACGAGCTGCGACGCGGAGACTTTGACGCACTCATTGGTGTGAACCTTTTGCGAGAGGGGCTCGACCTTCCTGAAGTCTCGTTTGTAGCGATCTTAGATGCCGATAAAGAAGGGTTCCTGCGCAGTGAAACAGCCCTTATCCAAACGATCGGTCGTTCTGCCCGAAACGCCGAGGCAAAGGTAATCCTTTACGCTGACAAAGTCACCCCCTCAATGCAGGGAGCGATTGACGAAACCCGCAGACGCCGTCAAATCCAGGAAAACTTTAACAAAAAACATAACATTATTCCTCAGACGGTCAAAAAGAATATCCACGACAGTATTGAATCCGAATCAAAAAAAGAACGTGCAGCAAATAGCGCCGTTAAAAAAAGTACCCAAGAAGAGCCGATTCCCAAGGAACTTATTACCGAGCTGGAAAAAGAGATGCGAAAAGCAGCAAGTGAACTCGAATTCGAAAAGGCTGGGCAGCTACGCGACAGAATTACTGAACTGAAGGCCGAAATAGGTGACGAACCCAGAGAGAGCATCCTCTTTCCCAAAAAACAGCGGAAAAAAAAGAAATATCAATCGGGGAATTTTACCCCAGGAAAGTCGAACCGGTTCCGCCGATAGAAAAAGGGGGGCCTAGAAGTTTTTACCAACAACTCTCGACCATAGAATCACTGTGAAAAAGGTTGGTTAAAAATCGTCTGGCTGGTGATCGCCTATGTTATAGCCCACCCGTCGGGTCATTACAAAAAAAGAAGGTAAAAAAAGAGACAGCCCGGGAAAACCCCAAACTGTCTCTTTCGAAAGATATCGATAAAGAAGGCTACTAGCCGTCTCCTTCATTAGATGTGTCATCACCTCCGGTGGATGTATCGCCCCCAGTCTCAGTAGTGCCATCCTCCTTTTTGGGTGACTCCTCGGACGCTCCACAACCTGAAAAACAGACCATGCTAAGGCTAAATAGTACCAACAGTGTACCTAATTTTTTCATAGAAA
Organism: Pirellulaceae bacterium; assembly: GCA_028066335.1. Lineage (GTDB taxonomy): Bacteria > Planctomycetota > Planctomycetia > Pirellulales > Pirellulaceae > JALCBQ01. The sequence goes on along the minus strand of JALCBQ010000023.1, from coordinate 9,965 downwards.
TTCTCCTTCGTTAAAAAACAAAACTCCCAAAGTGGGAGACCAAAAAGGCAATTGGATTAAGTATGTTTATCTTAACTCGCAACCAGATTCAAGTGGTAACATAGAAATATTCTGCTAAAGTAGAAAAAGATTTGTTAAAAAGAGTACAATATCCCCAAAATACCATATTTTTGGAACAATTTTTCTACCTACATATAGGGAATCTTCTCAACAAACAACTTCAGAAGAGAAATTGGTAGTTTGGGGAAAGGTCGTTCTGGCTTTACTCCTGAATAAAAGGGGGGATAAATGAACAAATCGCTGTCAAAATCAAATACTAACATGCGTCAGTTACCGGCTCTCAATTCATTAGAGGAGAAAAGTGATTGCCCGAGGCGCAGAAAAAAACTACCAGGGAGAAGGTAATTCTTCTTGGGGCTTTGCCAAGTTTGGAGGCTTGTTCTTTAGCCCCTAATTTTAGAATTTGCCGACAAGCATTGCTCGGCTTTTAGACAACGTCTTTCCGGACAGCCCAGATAGCGGCTTGGGTCCGATCGCCAACACCAATTTTTCGGAGAACATGTTGGACGTGTTCCTTGACCGTTTCATAACTGACATCAAGCTGATGAGCAATCTGTTTATTTGTGAGCCCAAGAGCAAGTTGCTTTAGCACTTCTCCCTCACGTTGTGTCAATGGCACGTCAATTTTTAGATTCATTCGTGGTGCAGAGAGGGCACCTATAACACGCCTGAGTTCTTCACGACTCCAAGCGTAACCCTCCTCAGCCGCTTGATAAATGACTTCAAGTAATTTTTTGTTCGTTGCCGATTTCAATACAAAGCCGGCAGCATCCAGAGCAACGGCTCTGGCAATGTAGGTTGGATTATCGTAGCCCGAAAACATAACAACTGCTAACTCAGGATAATCCCATTTGATACGCCCCAAGACGGCAAGACCATCAACATCTTCTAGGCGTACATCCAGCAGAACGACATCCGGTTTTTTCTTTGTGATAATATCAAGAGCATCCTTTCCGTTGTCGACCTCACCGACAAGTTTGATAGCATCCGCACCACTGAACAAATTTTTTAGCCCTATACGGACAATTTCATGGTCATCGACCAATAATAACTTAATAGCCATGAATCTCTCCTGATTGTGTATAAACGGAACCGTTTATATGTAATACCAATAACAAGCCTGGCTAGTTGGCTATTGCTTGTATCTAACTGTTATTCACTCTCATCGCTCCGGATGAGCTTTGACGTTTGTGCTCTACTATTTAAGAGAACCTTGTCGATAATTTCCATTGCCTGCCTCCACTTAGCTCGGCATCCATCTTATTACAGGAGGCCACATCTGCAGGCCGCCCCTTTGAAACTCTGTGCTACCCCCCATCAACAGCCACCTTAAAAAAAATACCCTTCTGCTCCTCGTAAGAGGGAGAAGGCATTTACGGTTTACAGCTCCTTTTTTTAACAACTCCCCATCGCTACCCTTATTTTCAAGACGGGGCAACTTTAAGCGTTTAAAAAAAAAGTAACGACACTCTCTCACTCGAATAATGCCGCCAATACGAGCCACTACAGATTTCCAGCGCCACAAAGGGGATTCCCTATGACTGTAGAAAACGATCAGCTCGCCCAAACAAGGGTATCTTCTTGTCTATATTTTTAAACCCTTAAAAGAGACATAGCCATGAAAATTTACCGCAACCCTCATACTATAATCTTTTATCATAAGGTATTTTTAGCTGATTTTGCCCTTTAATCAAAAGGGGGTTTAACGACTCCGCAGAAGGAACTATAACGCAACCTCTCCAGAAACCACCCTTTTTAGGGGTCGTCCACCACGGTAGAGAGAAAAAACAAAGATGCTAAATAAGTAGGGCAGTAAGAAGGCTTCCCCAACTACCTAAGATGGATCGCTAAACGGTATCCCTATAAATACTGTAGATCCAGAAAGCGACTATTGAAGGCGGCATCTCCCTTCCCTCGGGTATCTTTTGACTACTTCTGTCAAACCCTCAGAAATGGCAGGCCATCCACCGTTTAAAACAACAAGGCAACGTAGACCTTGCCTTGGTCTTATGTCTTAGATACTACGTAATATGCAAACCTGCAACGCTAATTCTTTCAGGAGAAGAACCCCTTTTACAAGGGGGCGATCCCTTGAAAAAACGAAAAGGCTGGTCAACAACAATCTATAGGGGATACAACGGATACTATGCCACACATTGTCCTCCCCTTCTACCGTATTTTCGGGAGAATTTATAAATTTTAACGAAAATAATCCTCATTCTTTAACATGGTTAAATCCTTACTTTGTAATAACTGTAAACAAGTCTAGGCTCCCCATACGCCTTTCCACAAACTCTAAAACACCTCTCTCTAAACCTTTGCCACTGTACTTTCTCCCCTTGGGCAAGGAAGGCGTTTCCGGTTCATCAAACTGAAATGAGAGCTAAAAAGCGTGTGTAAAACGAGTGTAAAAGTAGCCGCCACAACCATACTAATCCTTCTTGAAAAAGCTTATTGACCAATAGTTGAGCCGTCAACGACACTCATGCTGCTACTGCCGGCAGTTTTTAAACGCCCAAAGGGCGCTTAAAAATGTTCTGCTACCAGAATCTGGCCAGATATGCAGTGCTTGATCTCTTAAGAAGGGGGGCTTTAGAGCCCCTTTTTTAAGAATCGTTAGAATGACCTTCGTCCCAAAAATCCAAACCTGTATTTCTTAAGACCTTATTATATGGCCTTAAAATTCTCTCGTTGTAGAGAGATTCATCAATGACCGAACATCAACTGAATTACTGGGCCAAGGCAGGCACAGAGAAAAAAGTTTCACCCGTTTCAGACAATCGCTTCATTCGGTGGGAAGCCATAACGGAGAGCCATTTATCACCTTCAAAGGAGAGAAAAACACTATAGGGGAAAGCCTTCTAAAAATTTACTGGCTCTCAATAAATAATGGTATTATTGAAACTGCAGAAAATCGCAACACACCACATGAGGATATCACCACGGCTTACTCAAAATAAAAATAGCTCACCGAGCAGTCGAGCCGTTAAGAGTGTTAGCCTCTTTTCATACCACTGGTAATTTTCTTTTGCAAACTAGTTTTTACGTCGCTTTAAAGTCGCCTTGGTAACAAACAGGTAATTTTTCCCTTCGTACTCTGTTACAAAGCCATCAATACTCCAGTGCTGAGTCCCTAAATTGTCTTTGAGAGTTAAAGCAATTCTTTCGAGTGCCAGATTCTCCAAGACATCAAATGAACGATCTTCTGTTTTGCTTGTAAAAGTCATCCGATCGCCGGCCATTTGAAATTCGCCGACAAATTGATTCAGGCGTGTCCCTTCTCGTAATTGCTTTCTTTTGAGAGACTTTGTGTCGTCACTTGAGGTATTTTTTACGGGCTTGCCAAATCGGTTGAGATTGTTTTCGGTCGACCGACCAAGGGTCGACTCAGGGAGACTGCTTTTACCCGATACCAACGTCACACAGAAGAGAACCCCAAAAGAGCAAAGGGCTGTCCAAGCTAGTTTACGTCTCATCTTATTTTTCCAGAAAGGACTTAGAAGGAACCATTCACAAAGTGTAGGTTCCGTTTTGGTACGAATCCTTTATCTATTGAAGAGCTCGCCATCAATCGTCGCTTTTAAAAAACTTCCTCTGTTACAACAAGAATAACCAGTGGAATCCTTAAAAAGAACACCTCACAGTCAAAGGTCAGGAAAAGAAACCTTCAAACTACTGCGGCTTTGGCATAGCTAAACTGTGCAGGACTAAAACCCCACCGACTGACAACAATGACCAACCGAGCCATCGAGGAATTGTAAAGTCTATTACTTTGGGAGGGAGGTTTTTAGGAAGCACCTTTGTAACGGGCGCAGGTGATGAAAAGAAAAAGCTGGTATTTTCGACCTCTGCCTTCTTTACAATCCGGGGACGTTTCCGCTGCATATTCTGGATCGTTTTTGTTGTCGCCTCGTTAAGGGTAACTTTTTCAACAAAACGAAATTGGAGGCCTATTGCTAACAAGACCAAGCCAATCATAAAAAAATGATTTCGGTTCATTCCCATGAAAACCGTTTCCATATATCCAATTGGAAGCTTTTGTATAAAATCGAGAGCTCTTCTAACGACAAGCCCCGATAAACACCACTCTATCGACTTGCTCCTAAGCGACAGCTGCAAAGACAGAAAGGCATCTCTTCTCTTATCGGCACCTCGGTCAATCTGGCATTGATCCCCTTTTTGAAAACCAGTTGTGCCGTTTATGACGCTTTTCCAAAATCTAAAGATAAGAGGGGCTAAACAAAGGATTCCAGTCGATTCCATCACATAACATTATTGGCCCAGTATTATTGGTGCAGTAAAGTTATGTACCCCCATTACCATTTGAAAACTTTTACCTTTTCACAAAAAGGAATTTGCTCTTTGCTCTCAGAGGGCCTATATATTGGCAACAACTTTAAAGGCACACGACCTATCCCTTTCAAAAAGAGATAGGTTTGGCCGATCGTCCCATTAAAATCCGATCGGCTCGCTTTTGGAAATAAGCAAAACAAAGGTATTAAAAATGGCTAAAACTGTTCTCGTCTGCGACGACTCAATGCTTATGCGAAAAATGGTCGCTGAATGTCTTACAGAAGATGGTTGGACTATCGTTGGAGAAGCCTCGGATGGTAACATGGCGATCGAGCTTTACAAGGAACTCACCCCAGACGCAGTTACCATGGATATGGTCATGCCCGAGTTCGATGGCCTCCACGGTCTTCGTGGAATTATCGAAATCAATCCCGAAGCTAAAGTCGTTATGGTAAGTGCTTTAGCTCAAACCAAATCGATCTCTGAAGCGATCCGCAGCGGTGCCCAAGACTTTATTACCAAGCCATTCATGCCAGAGCAGCTTCAACAAACCATCGGCGCATGCCTAGATACAACGGCAAGCTAACCCCCCGATATCACTAGAAAAAGGGAGTCATTTTTCGCAAAAAGTGTCCCATTTTTCCCCATAATTCACCAAAAAAACGACGATCGATGACCCAAAGGGGGCCAAAACTGGCCCCCTTTTTTTCGTCAATCGCAATATGCGCAGTCGGCACAGGATGCACCAGCAGTGGCAAAAAAATAACTTCCAGAAAGTTGTGCTAAGTAGGCAAATCACGAGATCTGCCCAATATCTGAGATTCGCCCAAAAGAGGCGATACACCCTGTCGTAGTCGACACTTTTTCCGGGTAAACTTTCCGTCGATAAAAGGTCTTTCATCCGGAATAAATCGGGGTAAAGGTTCCCCAAAAGTAGGCCACTCACACCCTCCGTAAATAACCTTGACATTCGTTCGCCAATTACTAATGTAATGACAGCCAGTCGTGATGAGACTCCCCACCCTCTTTTAGTAATACAATCTCTATAAGTACGACCTCTTCTGAGAACCATAACGATGACTGAGATCATCTTAAAATACCGCTCACCTGATAGCATGGAGTTTTACTACCGTGGGACTCTCTACTATATCACTTATCTCTACCTCGACGAACGAGATGGTCGGCCCGACCGTCCCTATCTCCTCGATATCAATTCCCTCCGTGAAAAGTTTGAATCAGAAGATGCTCGGCACAGACGTCTCAGAAAATATCGTATTTTAGGTGAGGCAGCCAAACCGATCCTTAGCGCCTTAACACAATTCCTGCAAGAAGAACGCAAAGGACGAATTATCGAATATACCGAGGGTGACCATCTTCTAACCGAGGAAGAATTCGAAGAAGAAGAGGAACGTCGAAAATTATTCCATGAACTTCAAGAACGACATCAACGAGAAAAGGTCTCTGCTAAAACATCTCGAAAAGAGAAAGATGAGCTAGTGGAGAACCTCCTTCAGGAGAAACTCGCTAAGCTCGGGGAGAGCGAAGTTCAAATCGGAAAAGTCAAATCGATAGGGTGGAACACTGACTTCATGTTTGCATTCCCTAATAATCGCTCACTCCTCCTCTCTGCGCCAGTCGGAAAAATCTATATTTCAGAGGGAAAAGTTCCCCAAGATCGACGCTATCAAATCGGTGATGAGGTCAAAGTCCGCCTCAAAGGGTGGTGGCCAGCAAAAGGACAGTTCAGGGCCATCTTGATCGACGATGATGGAAACGAAATCAAACAAGGAGCATCGTCACATCCCACCCCGTAAACACACCACTTCAACAACTTCAAAGAACCTCCTTCAATAATTCGATAATGAGAGAGCCATACCTTTTACAAGGTATGGCTCTAGGTTTTATCTAAACACTTCTCCTCGATGTAGAAGTTTGATTACTCCTTTTTAATTTCGAGTTGGCCCAGTCGATGCTCTAGCTTCTGAAGTTGTAAGCGGGTCGCGTTGAGTTCAGCACGTAAGGTGGCGACCTCTCTCTCAAGATAGAGAATCATCCCTTCGTTATCCCCTTGGATACGGCCAACGATTCGGCCATGACTATCTTCGAGAATTTGACCACCTCTATTCTCGTCTGTCTGGTCGAGCGCTTGGCCAGTCCCCAGCCGCTCATCAAGAAGGCGTTCTAGCCGATCGATCAACCGTTGTTCGGCATCGTTTTGTACTTGTACTTCGGTCGTGCCATCCCTTTGATCCCCCACTCCACTGTTTGGCTCGAAGTAGGTTGCGGGGACCTTGGTACTGCGCAGAACTCCATCAATATCGTAATAATTGGCCGTTAGTGGGGCCCTCTTATCGGTCACCTCTAAAACCCTTGCAAGGGAGGCACCATTATCGATTCGGCGACCATTGATAGCGACCAAAAGACTACCTGGCTCAATCAACTGATGGCCCTGAGCATCCGCTGGAAAGGCCAAGATATATAAACCTGTACTGACAGGAAGAGCAAGATCGGTCTGAAGTTCCTTGGTGATATCCATGAGCTCAATTCGATTTTCGTCGAGCTGCCGAGCCTGTTGTTGTCTTTGTTCGTTTTGCCCCCTTTGATCGGTTCTATTTTCTTCCTCGCCGCGAAGCTCTTCTTTGACTTTTTGTTCTAATCGTTTTAAAAAACCTTGCCCATTGACAACGGTCGGTAACGGTAAAAGAGCCACTACAAGGACGAAAAGGGTAAAACTATTCGACTTCATCATACACCACCTTCTATAACGGTAACTGGAGAGGGAAAGAGGAAAGAACAACCCTTGACAGTTTCAGCATAGCATTTTTTCACCAAAACTGCTAGTTTGAGGTCATTACTTTTTAAAGAAATTTCACCCACTCTTCGTTTCTCACTATTTTTCAAACCCCCTCGACCAATTCAATTGTTCCAATGGTTCTTTTAGCAGATCTTACGACGATAAAAATTCAGGGTATTACCGATGAAGCCCAGGCCAAAACAGCCTGGCAGCTTCTTTTTGCCGACGATTTTTCAGATTCGGCCCTTACCGTCTATGTCGAATCGTTATTAGAAGCAAAGAGAGATGGCAACCTCTCGACCGATCACCTGTTAGTCGCCACATATCAAGGTAAAATCCTCGGTACTATTTGGGCGTGTGAACATGCCGGCAGGGCAGCCTCTTTATTTTATCCCAAAACAAACCTCGATGATTCTGAACAAGGTATTGAGCTTTCTCACATGTTGATGAAATCTCTTAAAAAAAGGTTACTTAAACGACAAATCCGTTTTGGGCAACTCTCTTTTACCGAACCAACCACAGCTGAAGAGACTTTTCTAGCCGACTACGGTTTTTGCAAAAAGACCATTTTGCAATACCTCGTTGCCAGTACGACAGCTCGCCCCCAGTTTCCACAAAGCCGTCTACAGTTTGAACCTTTTACCCCTTCACAGACAGAACGCCTTAAAGAGACCCTTGAAAAGACCTATCTTGGTTCTCTTGATTGTCCCGAAGCGACACAGCTACGCCCCTTGGACGAAGTAGTTGCTGGCTATCAAGAGATCGGTGACTATCACCCTGGCCGCTGGTTTTTTCTACGCCAAAACGGAGAGACCGTTGGATGCCTTTTACTCAATGACCACCCGAGTGACCAGCAGTGGGAACTTGTCTATTTTGGTCTTATCCCTTCGGCCCGTGGAAAAAGCCTTGGCCAAGAGGTCGTCGACTTTGCCAAATGGCAAGGGAAAAGGGGAGGGCGAGACCGGATTGTCTTGGCCGTCGATGAACGAAATCAGCCAGCCCTAGATATTTATCGACGCCTAGGGTTTCTGCAGTGGGAACGCAAGGTGATTTATCTTGGCCTTTTAAAGCCATCGGACTAATACCGAGGGCAAACCCTGCGTTCATGAGATATGAAAACTCTCCTCTACCAAGCCGACCACAACGGATCGTACTTGCCTATCAGGCAGATACTCTATCTAGGGCGATAAGGTGTAAACCAAAACAATTTTCACCTAACACAAAACACCTCTTAAGAATGTAAGTCTTTAGTAGAAAACGGCTTGCAGCTTTTCTCAGCAGTTTTAGAGGAGCCCATTAAAGACCCCAACCTTTTTCCGCTTTGTAATCCACATCTTTTCCACACCTTACCCAGCTCAGACCACTGGTATGTGAAGAAAAAAAGAAAAAAAACTCGGTTAAGTTACAACTGTTTTTACAATCATACCAAAAGGTTAGGTCGACACCCTCCAAAAAAATCGATCCAGTTTTGTCTTGATGGTTTGACATCAATGCTAGCATGACTACAATCGCCTTCACAACGGTCTGCTCTTGGTAGCTCTCCTTTTTTATGAGCCATTGGAAGAGCGACCCGTTCATCAGGGCAGGGGACATCTACAAGAACATCAAGATGATTTAATCTTTTTCAATAAAGGTGGTCAGGAAGTGACCAAGGACAATACGGAGATTGTGTCAGCAGTCCATGAAGCGCTCGCTGACAGGGTCGGACAAGAAAGATACAACGTCTGGTTTAAAAACCAAACGACGATCGCCTCTACGGCAGATGGGTTAGAGATCGAAACGAAGAACCGTTTCGATCTTGACCGCGTGCGCCGTACTTTTCGTAAAGATCTTTTATCGATCGCTCAGTACCTCATTCATCCTCAGGCTGATGTCGCGTTCCGGCTAAAAGAGACAGAACCCCCGGCGGATGCCGAGCCGACCAATGTTCAGATAAATGGACAACAATCGAAAGCCTTAAACGTAGAGGCGAACTCGAGTGAAAAAGAGGGGCTACTTTCAACTCAATCCGAAGATAAAAAAACGGCCGAGATTTTGGCCCAGCTTGCTAATCTCAAAGAAAACCCAGCTCCGGCCACTCCCCAGAAACTCGCATTGGAAAAACTGCTTGCCCAGGTGTCTGAGGTCTCTACACCCTCTACATCAGAAAAAAGCTCGACGAAGACATCATCCGGAAAAGAGAAAGAGGAAACTTCCACGGAAGGCGACGTACCCAAACTGGCACCAACTACAAAATTGGCACCAATTAAGCGTCAACTTCAGGGTAGGGGAAGAGAGGAGAGGGAAGCCAAGAAATCGACACTCGCCCCTAAAAGCACCCCAAAGGCCGGCGAGCAAAAGCGACATACCTCCCCAAACGATCACTCCTCAGCCTCTCTTCAAGGGACTTCACAAACGCAAAAGGGACGAGAAAAAGCCAGTCATTCTAAGCCACAAAATGAGAAGGTAAAACCGAAGGCTAACCTTGGTGACCAAGGAGAAGCTTCTCCTTTTGATAGTCAACTTATCCTCTTTGATCGTGAAGAATACAAAACAGAAGCCCAACTTCGGCGTGAAGCCAAAGAGGCAACGGCCGCTCAAGAGGAGGCCAAGCGACAGAAAGAGGCCGGTCGTAAAAAGAGATCGGGAACCAGAAATCACTCTGAGGTGAAACAGAGCAAGACATTACAAAATTTCGTATGTGGCAAAGAGAATCGCCTCGTTCAAACATCGATTGAAGTCGTCGCCGACGAACTCGGGTCGGTCTCCCCTCTCTTCATTCACGGGGCGACGGGGACGGGAAAATCTCATTTGGTTCAAGGCCTTGTCCATCTTGTTC
>JALCBQ010000206.1 GCA_028066335.1 Pirellulaceae bacterium | reverse complement strand
AAATAGGACAATCAAAGAGTATCGCTCATCTGATAAGACCAATTATAATCGGTAGAGGCGCAAACGAAAACGACCCAAAGAGAGACCTCTGGGCCGTTTTGCGTTCAATTCTTCTTTCTCTGCATGCTACCCCGTTTAAGGAGAGCAAATCACCCGACAAATCTTTTCCTAGCGGATAGAGACGATCGGGAGAAGGGGACTTGCAACAGGCGAGTATGCCGAAGGATCATTTTTGTCGACGGGAACAGGGACAGGAACCTGATCTTGATCACCATGAACTTCTTCGACGATCACTTCACCACCACAGCCACAGCTTTTCTTCGGCGAGCAACATTTGTTACGGCTGAACAAACCACCTAGAAGACCACGATTGCAGCAGGCTTTCTTCGGTGTGCAACATTTCTTTGGTGCTGGCTGGCAGCAAGTTTTTGGCTTTGGTGTGCAACATTTGTTGCAACTGAAAAGGCGTCCAAGGATCTGCTTGTTACAGCAGGTTTTCTTTGGTGCGCAACATTTCTTTGGTGCTGGCTGGCAACAAGTTTTTGGCTTTGGTGTGCAACATTTGTTGCAGCTGAAAAGTCGTCCAAGAACCTGTTTGTTACAGCAGGACTTCTTCGGTGTGCAACATTTCTTTGGTGCCGGCTGGCAACAGCTACCAGGTCCAGTGGTACCCATCATCCGAGTCAATAAATCGCCTGCCTGTGCCTGAGACACAACGGCAAACATCATCACGAACGAGGCAATCAACGCATTCCACTTCATCGCGGGTTCACTCCTTAAAACATTAGGCGTTTCTAAAATTCCAATGTGAAACTTTAGATCTGAAAAAATTTCGTGTTTGGTCAAACTTTTTTAAGTACAGCCACTCTACGATTTAAGCCACTAGGCCCAACCTCTTACAAGCATCATTCTGCCCACACTCGGTCAAGGCTGCAGTAGAACAACAACACACCGACTATCGTCTAACACAAGAAAAAAACTTCAGAAAAGAATCCCCTTACCTGTTTAGCCCAACGACAGAAACCTTGCCGGTTACACAAACCTCACGGAAAATTCCCCTTAAACCCATATTTGGCAACGAGATAAACAAGCGACTCTCTACAAAACAGAGACATCCGAACAAATTAACAATATTTTATGGTTTTTCCAATTAACACTTCCAAGGCAAGTAAAATCGGCTACAATGACCGGGATGTGTTAAAAGAGCATTTAGAGCATTACTGTCTTTTACCGACACGCTTACCCGTTTAGATACTACGATTTAAGCAGGTCTGAAAGAGCTTTAAATGACTTGGTGATCGGACATCGTGGGGCTTGGGGCACAAACAGGAAGGCCTCAAGAGTCACCTCTAGATACCAGATAATTGTTCAGGATGGACTAGTTGTTTAGGATAGCCCCTTAGTTATGTAGGATGACTAGGCGTCTACTGAAACCCTCTTTCTCATTCTAGGGCCGAAAAGAAAATGGCCTATCGAACTCACACAGCCCCACCTCAAGCTCACCTCATATTTTGAACCTTCCAATCAAAATAGTAACCAAGGTTCCATAACCTTTGGTGTCGTTGTTGACTTTATCATCAGAACTTTTTTCTCGAAAAATCCCATGACGACCTCAATCCACATTCGACAACTTGTTCGACGATTAGAAAGCTCCAAACGGGGCCTTGCCCTTCTGATCGTCTCCTCGGTACTCTTTCTTTCTTTTGGCCAAACAACCTCGGCACAAGAGGATTGGCCTTTCTGGAGAGGTCCAAATTTTAATGGGACTTCGACAGCAACCGATCTCCCCGACAAATGGAAACCAAAAGGTGGCACCGATAGCAACCTCGTCTGGAAAAATACCGATGTCGGTGGACGGAGTACTCCTGTCGCTTTTGCCGGGAAACTATACCTCCTTTCTCGACATGCGCGTGAAACGAGTGAAGAGCGGGAAAAGCTAGTCTGCCTCGACGCCAAAACAGGAGAGACCCTCTGGGAAAATACTTTCAACGTCTGGCTCTCCGATGTCCCTGATACACGGGTCGGGTGGAGCTCACCAACAGTTGATCCTGAAACAGGTAATGTCTATGCCCTCGGCGTCTGTGGCCTCTTCATGTGTGTTGATGGAGAGACGGGCAAAACGATCTGGTCGATTCCAATGCATGAATATTTTGGCCTTCTAAGTACCTATGGAGGTCGGACAAACTTCCCTGTCATCGCTGACGACCTTGTCATTATTAGTGGTGTTATTATCGGCTGGGGAGAAAACTCCAAACCGGCCCATCAGTTTATCGGATTCAATAAAAACAATGGCGAAATTCACTGGATCCAAGGGACCCACCCCCAACCACACGATACGAACTACAGCTCTCCGACCCTAACAACGATCGACAACCAAAAAGCCCTCGTTGTAGGCTCAGGAGATGGAAATATCTGGGCACTTCAGACTGGCACCGGAAAACCAATTTGGCACTACAAATTCAGTCGGCGTGCTCTGAATGTCTCTCCACTTGTCGTCGGTGACACGGTCTACTCTGGCCATAGTGAAGAGAACCTCACTGGAACAGCCATGGGAGCCGTCGCCTCGATTAAGCTCAGCGGCAAAGGGGATATTACC
>JALCBQ010000022.1 GCA_028066335.1 Pirellulaceae bacterium | reverse complement strand
GTGATGACCTCTTCAGTCGCCGGGTCGATCGTGGCAAATGTTTTCCCACTTTGGGCCGGTTGGAATTTGCCATTAATAAAACACTCGGTAAAGTGAATTTGTGGTTTTGCAATTATTTCATCGGTTGCGGTCGCCATGAAAAACTCCTTCTCAGGAAATGTTAAAGAGCCGTTTAGCCCTGAAAAATAGGCATCTAAGTCGTCCAAGTAACAAACGGATTACTCGCACAATACCCGATACTACCAATTCAAACCAGACCATTGGGGACAAGCCACTAGCCAAGATTCATTCTACCCAACCAATCGACTTCAATGCAAGTAAGTTCAATGATTTCTTCGTAAACTGGTTGATGCGCGTACGGGTTCCTCCCCTGATATAGGTAGGAAAAAACAACAAAAAGTCGAAAATATAGAGGTATTTCTACAAAAAACAGACCCAAAAGAGAGGAAACCTGTCCCAAAAGGGTTCTGTTCATTCGATTTTGGATCAGTATACTTTAGAGCAGGGCTGTTTTCGTTCTCTGGGAATCGCCTGGCTCTCCCTGTTTTGTTAAACCTCTCATCATTTCCAATTTCCTCTCTATACGTTAAAGGCTTGGCTATGTCGTCTGTCTCTACGGAACAAGTCCTTGTCGTTCCAACCGAACTTTTTCATGAAATCGGCTATGTTCAGGGTTTCTCCGATGAAGCTTCCAAATATTTGACAGGTCTTTTGCAAAGTGATCAGGTCAGTTATCGACCACGTGGTGAAATGGAAGAAGACCCGACGTTCAAGCAGCTCATTCCCTATGTAATTTTTCGATACACAACACCAGAAGGAGAGCAACAGGTTTTCGAGTATACCCGGGGTAAAGGGCAGGGTGAAAAACGACTTCATAGTAAAAAAAGTGTTGGTATTGGTGGGCATATCTCTTTAGAAGATCGAATCGACAAGAACGAAGGCTATCACACGACTGCCTATGCAGAAGGGATGAAGCGGGAGCTTCAAGAAGAGGTCACCATCGGTGCCGAGTACACACAATATCTCGCTGGCATTATTAACGACGACACACAACCGGTCGGCAGAGTCCATCTTGGCATTGTCCATATTTTTGATGTTAAAGAGCCGGTCGTTAAGCCAAACGAAAAAGATCTTCTCGAAGCACAGTTTACCCCTGTCGAAGAATTGCTCGACCAGCTTGACCAATTCGAAACTTGGTCGCAAATATGCCTTGAGGCACTCTTTGGGAATAGAAGTAGCTAAGAAAGTCGAGAGCTTCCATGGCTTTAGAACGACTTAGTCGTTTTGCTAGGATGAAGTGGGCAGGTTTGAAAAAATTACCGTCAACTATGCGAAGTCTAAAACGGGACCTTTGGATAAAACGGTCTTGTAAGAACTATTTCAGGTAACAAAAGGAAGAGTAAACTATGGGCACCTCTGCCCCGATCTATATGGACTACCATGCAACGACCCCCGTTGATCGGGCCGTTTTGGAGGCGATGCTCCCCTATTTTTGTGAGAAATTTGGTAATGCCGGGTCGGTGACACACCCTGTCGGATGGGAGGCTCAGGAGGTCGTCGATACCTCACGAAAGCAGATTGCACAACATTTAGGAGCTTCTTCAAAAGAGCTTATTTTTACCAGTGGAGCGACCGAAAGTAACAACCTTGCCCTTTTTGGCCTTGCAAGGCAAAAAAGGCGTAAAGGGAATCATATCGTCAGTGCCCAAACGGAACATAAAGCGATCTTGGATCCGTTAAAGAGGTTAACAACCGAAAGACTTGGGGTCACCCTTCTGGAAGTCGGAAAGAACGGAACCTCTGAGGCTGGGCGAATCGACCTCGGTCAATTACGAGAAGCGATCGGACCAGATACCTTCCTCGTTACAATTATGGCTGGTAACAATGAAGTCGGTACCCTTGAGCAACTTGCCGAGATTGGAAAAATATGTAACGAAAAAGGGGCGTTGTTCCACTGTGACGCAACCCAGGTCGCTGGCAAAATTGACCTTGATGTCAAAGAGTTAGGGATGCATCTTTTAAGTCTTTCTGCTCATAAGATTTATGGTCCTAAAGGGGTCGGTCTTCTCTATGTTTCTCGACGGGCACCCGTCGTTCGCCTCGAGCCTCTTTTCTATGGTGGTGGGCATGAGAATAACATGCGAAGTGGTACTCTCAATGTTGGTGGAATCGTCGGTTTGGCAAAGGCGCTCGAACTCTCTCTTCAGAAAAGAGAAGACGAAGAGAGACGACTTTTTCAATTGCGAAAACGGCTCTTCGAAGGCTTTCAAAGAGAGATCCCGAATGTGATTCTTAATGGTCCCTCTCTTGATGATCCGGCAAAACGTCTTGCCGGGAACCTCAATTGCCAATTTGTTGGGGTCGAGGGACAGTCGCTGATGATGAGTATGCGAGAGTTAGCCGTTTCGAGTGGCTCGGCCTGCACTGCGGCGAATCCTGAACCGAGCCATGTATTGAGGGCATTAGGAATCGCTGATGATCATGTGAGAAGTAGTTTACGGTTTGGTTTGGGCCGTTTTACAACGAAAGACGAGGTCGACCGGACGATTGTCATGGTCGCTGAGACAGTCGAAAGGTTGCGTCAAATGAGTTGCCATTAGACTTTTTCTTAAAGAGGAGAGAGAAAAATGGGTCTTCTTAAAGAGGAGAGAGAAAAATGGGTCGCGAAACTACCAGAAAAAGGAAAAATTCGGCTGTTTTAGCCCGGATCCTTAGGATATAATATTTTTAAAAGGTAAAACTGTTAAAAATCGACCTTTTTTCATGGCCTACTGTATGAGTAGCCGAAAGTAATGTTGTCTTTGGAAGAAAGACTTTAAAGGCAGCAAGGTTGTTTGTTTGGTTTTCGTTTTTGGAAAGAGAGTTTTATGGGTGTCATTTTAACAGAAGCGGCAGCGAAAGAAGTGAAGAAAGTTCTTGATGAACAAAGCTTTGAAGAGAATACCTCGCTACGTATTGGTGTGACCGGTGGTGGTTGTAGTGGGTTTTCGTATTCGCTAGGTTTCGATGAGAAATTTGATGAGCTCAGCGATAGTAAAGTGGAACAACATGGTGTGAGTGTCGTCGTTGATAAAAAGAGTGCCCTATACCTAGATGGGACATCGATCGATTTTCATGAGGGAATCGACAAACGTGGATTTACTTTTGAAAATCCCAATGCAGTGAAATCATGTGGTTGTGGAAGTTCTTTCCAGGCCTAACTGATTTTTATCTGTCGAGGTACAAGTCTCATCATTGAGCTACCATTCCTTAGTAGCTTCGGTAATGGTCGGCTTATTTATCGTTTCCTGGCCTGTCTTTCCCTGACCTGCTTTTTTCTCGGCAGACCGTCTAAAACAAAAAAGACCTAAGAGAGGATGTGGAGAGATCCCTTCCTCTCTTTTTATGCGCCGGCTTCCTTGCCACACTTTCTCGTTTTCTCTGGTACTTGAGACTATTCCTTTCTGGAAGCCTTTGCCCTATACTCTTGAAAAAGGTTCCACAAATGCCGAATCGGTGTTGAGCTTTTGGAAGAGAAATTAGCAAAATGAGCAACAAAATCTATATTATTGGTATCGGTGATGATGGTCTGGCCGGTTTAACCCCTTCTGCAAAGGAGAAGCTCGCTAGTTGCGAATTGGTTTTGGGTTCCGCACAACTTTTAGAATCCCTTGCCGACTTGGAAGTAGCGACAGAAACGCTCGAGATTTCTCTTCACAAAATGGTCGAGCAAATTCGGAGCCATCAAGAGAAACCATTAGCAATTTTGGCCAGTGGCGATCCACTCTTTTACGGAACGGCCCGATTTTTAAGTGAGCAAATTGGAAAAAATCGATTTGTCGTTGTACCGCATGTCAGCAGTATGCAGCTGGCTTTTGCTCGACTTATGGAGAGCTGGGACGAGGCATATCTGACCAATTTGGCCAATCACCCGATTGAGGCAGTTATTGATAACATTCGCATTGCCGAAAAGGTTGGGATATTTACCACCGAGACCTACACACCGGCCAAAATTGCAAAAATTTTGCTCGAAGAGAACATCGATTACTTTCAAGGATACGTCTGTGAAAACCTCGGTTCGCCCGACGAGAGGGTGACAAAGGCCAGCCTTAAAGAGATAGCGGATATCGAGTTTTCACCACTGAACGTTTTGGTCCTTATCCGTCAACCCGATTCGCCCGATACCCCCCGCAATCGTCAAAATCTGCGACTCTTTGGAAACCCCGATGAACTTTTCTTACAGGCATTGCCACAGCAGGTCCTCATTACTCCTGCCGAGGTCCGAGCGATTGCACTCGCCGAGCTACAACTTTCCCCAAAAGCAACTCTCTGGGACGTCGGGGCTGGTAGTGGTTCGGTCGCTATTGAGGCAGCTCAAATTGCTCATTTGGGGACGACTTTTGCCATTGAAATGAATCCAGACGACTATCAGTTGCTACAGGCAAATTTGCAACATTTTGAGATCAAAAATGTTCGGCCCATTCTGGGCCAGGCACCAAAAGCTTGGGCCGATTTGCCGACTCCCGAAGCGATATTCGTCGATGGTAGTGGCCGAAATGTCGAGACGATCACTCGTGATGCACTCAAAGCGCTTGCACCGGCAGGACGTATGGTCGTCAACATTGGTAACCTCGAAAGTGTCAAGGCGGTCTACGACCTACTCTATCATGAAATGGAGGAGGTAAGCCTCCGAATGGTTCAAATCTCACGGGGAAACTACCAACTTGAACGGCTCCGTCTGGAGGCACTCAATCCGACCTTTTTACTTTGTGCCAAAAAACCGATAAAGTAGAAGGAAAAGGTGTTTAGTAGCTACAAGGTCATCTACCCTGTTTCGTCATTTTTAAAAAAAGAATAATTATGTTAAGTGAAGATCGAGAGCCCATTCCGGAGGCCGAGCAGCTCGATGTTTTGGCAGTCGGTGCCCATCCTGATGATGTTGAGATCGCTTGTGGTGGGACATTGGCGAGCTTGGTCGAGCAAGGTTACCGTGTCGGTATTATTGACCTCACCGATGGTGAGCCGACTCCCCGCTCGCCTTCACCTGAGGTCCGTCTGGCTGAGGCAGTCGAAGCGGCCAAAGTACTCGGAGTACAAAAGAGAATCACCCTTGATCTACCGAATCGAAAACTCTTTGATTCGTTCGAAAATCGCCTCAAGCTAGCGATCGAGTTTCGACTTTATCGGCCCAAAATTGTCCTCGGCTTTGGTGGAAAAACGCCCCTGGCATCACCCGATCATTGGCAAGCAATGCAACTTACCGATGCGGCCGTATTTTATAGCCGATTGACGAAATGGAAGGAACATTTTCAGGGACTTGGTGTCCATACGATTTCCAAGCAGCTCTATTATCGTCTCCCGTTTGAGTCGGCAACGATCGCTGACGCTCCCGGAAATTTTGTCGTCGATATTTCGGCGACACTCGAGAAAAAGGTTGAATCGATCCTCTGTTATAAGACCCAGTTTGCTCATCGAGAAGATTACCTCGTTTCGCGAGTTCGGGCAGCGGCAGTTACCCTTGGTATGGGTGCCGGTTATGAGGCAGCAGAAGCATTCGTAACAACGAGGTCAATCGGTACAAAAAACTTGTATACATTTCTTATGGAAAACTAACTTGAGTTTCAACGCCTTATTGAGTTTCCAAATGTTTTTCCATCTTGAACCGTCGTAACGTCTGCTGCCCAACGGTGACACTTTCTTCATGCAGTATTTCAAACCCAACTGCCGAGAAGGGAGGCTGAGCCATAAGGCTTGCATGGACCCGAAGCCTAGGTTTCCCAGACGTTCGTGCGTTTTTTTCCAGCTCTTGGTAAAGTATTCGGAATAACCCTGTTCCTTGAGAGTGGGGGCGGATGTAGGCGAGGTCAATATACCCTTGTGCAGCAATCGTCATAAATCCAACGATCTGTTCATGCTCCTGCGCAACAAAAATTGTTTGGTCTGAGAGTCGCTGAGTCCATGCGTCACCAGAATGTATCTGTGAGGCCCAAGCCTCCCGTTGTTCTTCTGTATAGAGACTAGGGCCATTTCGTATGGCATCGAACATGACTTCAGCAAGTCTGTCGTATTCGTTTCGATTACCAATGCGGATTTCTCGGGTTGGAGCCATTGATAGAATAGTTCTCAAAATACCGTAACTTCAGAATGATAACATGTGGTGTAATCGTAGGTTAAGAGCGGAATACCTTTGGAATTTTTACAGATCCAAGAATTGGTATGTTAATGTTTTCAACGTTATGGAGGGGGTGAAACCGTGTTTTCGTTTACACGATCTTTTTAGGTATGGAGGGTCTGACCGAGAAGCCACTTTAGCTAGCACGAGGGTGGGCCGCTTCGTAGGCTTCTTTGAGAGCATGGGTCGTTACGTGTGTGTAGATCTGAGTCGTTGAGAGAGAGCTATGGCCGAGTAGCTCCTGAACGGCACGAATATTTGCCCCATTGTCTAGGAGATGGGTTGCAAAACTATGGCGCAAAGTATGAGGTGAGGTTCTCATCTCCAGGCCAGTTAATTTCAGATATTTGTCGAGCATCCTCCGAACCGATCGATCGGTAATACGGGTTCCAAACCGTTGATTGACAAAGACAGGGCTTGCAATCCCTTTCGGTTCTTTTGGGGAAAGTTTCCGTGCGCTGAGCCACTTTTTCAGGGCTGAAAGGGCGTGTGAGCCGAGGGGGGCCAGACGTTCCTTCCGCCCTTTACCACGGACTTGTAAAATCCCTTCGGAAAAATCGATATCGCCCTCGTTCATACCGACCGCTTCACTAACCCGAATGCCAGCCGAATAGATCGTCTCCAAAATAGCTCGATCTCGAAGGCCGGAGGGCTCTTCTTTGGAGGGGGCATTTAGCAGGCGTTCGATCTCCTCGGTCGTAAGAAAATGGGGGAGTTTTTTAGATTGTTTGGGATTGCGGACTGGCTTTGCCGGGTTAGAACCGACGAGGTCTTCTCGTTGGGCATAACGGAACAACGACCTGAGGCAGGAGAGTTTTCGAGCGATCGAACTACGAGAAAAGGTCGAGTTATGGAGGGTCGCTAAAAAATCACGTATATCGCGAGGACTGATTTCTGCCGGTGAGACACCCCTCGGGTAGAGGTGTTCTAAAAATTCTTCTAAATGGACCAAATCTTCCGAGTAAGACTTGAGGGTTAGCTCGGCGACATTTCGCTCATGTTTTAGATAATGTAGAAACTGATCGATCAGTTGTTTCATTGGTTGTGCCAGGAGTCTTGGGAGAAATCTTATCCCACTTGTCTTCCCAAGATGTCATTACCCAGGGAATCAAACCATTGCGATTCGGCAAGGGACTTCTTCTAAAAGAGATCATCTTCGGAGGAAGTAAAGCTCAAACGTGATGCCGAAGAATTGGCCGTTTGTCCCTCTTTGCGTTCGATGATACGCCGAATTCGTTTGCCCAAAATAGCGGCATCGTACCAGGTAAAACTTAGCTGTGGATTCGAGGCATAGCGGCCAAAGGTGCGAAGCGCTTCTTCGTGTTTGTTTTCATCGAAAAGAAAGACAAAACGTTCTTTTCCCTTCACGAGTGCCACAACGTGGATGTTTTCGTTCACGGTAAATCCTTTTCCGTATTGATTGAACATGGGCAGTTTTCTTTAAAATTCAAAGGGTGTGTAGTTTTATCGGAAACGGTTAAGAGGTTTCTTTAACTCTTATCGGTCTTCGGACCATCGCCAGACAACCCGGGTCTCGTCGGAGCCACCTCGGGAAGCTAGCATTTCGGTAATGCTTAGATAGCAACAGAAGGCATTAAAATCGTTCGGTCGCTCAGTATAAGATTGCCACCCGCCAAAGCGAGCGTCGTCACGAAAGTCGTAATAACTTTCCAACGCTTCGGTAAAAGAAGCGTCATGGGCGTTATAAACGCGGATATGTTCCATAACCGGGCGATCTGAAGGGATACCTGCAGGTGCCTCTTTTTGGGGTAATGGAGGGATAAACCCTTCGGGGTTTGGCCAGTTATCGGGGAGCCCTTCTCCATTTTGTCCTGATTCTGATGAGCTTTGGGAGTTACGAAGGGGGATCGTTGTTTCGGTGGAGTCGGTATGTGGTGATTGGGTTTTGAGCTGTGCCTTGGCAAGAGCAAATTCGGCCTCATTGACTAGGCGCTGTGGTATTTCGCCCTCTTGTGAAGTGCCAAATGGCAGCCCATAGCCGGGAGGTGCAGGGTGAAAGTAAGGGTTGACCGAGTACCAGTTAACGGCAAGGCCCATTCTCTGTGGATAATAGAAATGGTAGTCGGTGACCGACCCGACGACGATTGCGTCGACACCTAGAATCCGACCCAGTCGGCGAAACTCCTCGACCCCTTCACCGATTTCATGGATTCGAACTGCTTCTTGGGTCACACCCAAGGGGACGACAACATAGCCTGGTATTTTTTGAAGCTCATTAATATAGGCCTGGGCGATTTTGTCTTGATTGACATTCGGATTGTCTGATTGGTTATAGAAGGGGAGAACAGCGACCTTTTCGAGTTGTGGGAAGGGGTTATGGAATTGCGGCTCGTGCAATACTTCCGGGAGCATGGCACAGCCACTGTTGGTCGCAGACAAGAACAAGGCGAACAGGAGAAGGGCTCGGCCAGTGAAAGAAAAAGGCAAACGCCGGTGTTGGGATTGTCCCCGATTGAAGGATTGCTGAGTTTTGAGCAACGGCATTAAATTAGCGCCAAGACGTTGCCCCCCCGGGATGTCTTTTAATCGGTTGATAACACCGTAATCGACATAACCGCTACAACTTATTCAGTCGAAAATTTAATTTTTCAGAATTATCCTTTAAAAAAACAGAATAAGCAACTAGAAAGGGTGCCTGCTTCAAGAGGAATGAGAAGCTTGAGGAGAGGGGATAAGATCTCCGTCGATGGCTTGTAGCAGCTTGGTAATACAGAGCTTATTGATACTGGTCCGGTTTTGGTGAGCCTCGTCACGGAGGGTTTCATGGAGGCATTTGGGGATGCGGACGGTAATAACCCGTTGTGGCTCTTTGTCGGCTGTTGGCTGAACTTCTTGCCCTCGCAACTGGGCGAGTAGGGCTTGGAGCTGAGTGAATGCCTCAGTCTTTTGGAACTCTGCGTACTCTTGAGGTGTTGGATAGAGCTTGTGAACAATTCCGTCAGCACCAAGGATTTCGCGGAAGAAAGTAACCCAATCTGGCTTTTGATGATAAAGCTCTTGAGCACTCGTTAGAAGTTTTTGTAACTTTACATTGGTCGCTGATTGGCGATTTTGGCTCATATTAATTCCCTCTAAGAAATGTTTGCCCCAAAGTCCGAACAGAAGTGGTACAAATATTAAGGCAAGAGGAGGGATTTATGTCAATGAATATTCGTAAGCTACTATTATTAAACAGTTTACGGATCCACTCAGATGTGCCTGTATTTCGCGCATTATGCGCGATCATTGGGCAGTTCTGGCGTGCCTAAAATGTGGGCACAGGGTCGCTGGAGGGGTGCTGGCAACTTTAAGAAGAATAGAAAAAAAACCAAAATATTTACAGAGCAATTTGATAATTTCATAATAACTTAAATCGTCAGTGATCGAATTATCAGTTTTGAGAAAATAAGAAGAGCCCTGACCTTCAAAATTGGCCAAGGCTCTTTCGATGGAGTCGATTGACAGGAGACCGACTAATTGAGGATATGAATGCCGTTTTGGATAAGGTTTTCATGAAGTTTCTGCACATGGTTAGCATCGCGAGTTTCGACAGTACAGAGGACCTTAACTTTAGTGATGTTGGCATCAGAAAAGGCTCGGTCGTGTGAAATCTGTTTAACACTTGCCCCGTTTTCGGCGATCACTTTGGCAAGATGGGCAAGGCCACCAGGTCGATCACTTATAACGGCGGTGAATTTACTTAGCCGCCCATCTGCGACGAGTCCAATATCGATAAGGCGGGCTAAAATGCCAAGATCGATATTTCCACCACAGAGAACGAGGGCGACATTTTTCCCTTTGAGTTCAGGGAGTTTGCCACCAAGGATCGCCGCCAGTCCGGCAGCACCCGACCCTTCGACAACACTTTTTTCCAGTTCCATAAGGCGGACGATTGCCAGGGCGATCTCTTTTTCGTTAACAAGAACGGTCCGGTCGATATGGCGGCGGCCAATTTCAAAGGCATTATGGCCGACTTCGGCGATAGCCAAGCCATCGGCAAGGGTCGGTCGTGATTCGACAAAGGTCGGCTTGCCTGCTTCAAGTGCTTTGGTATAGCACGGAGCATTTTCGGGTTCGACTCCAATGATTTCAATTTCTGGCCTGAGCGTTTTAACGGCCAAGGCGAGTCCAGCAATGAGACCGGCGCCACCAATAGGAACGACGATCGCATTAAGATCATCGATCTGTTCCAATATTTCTAGCCCCGTTACCCCCTGTCCGGCAATGATAGCTGGGTCGTCGTAGCCGTGGACATAGGTCAATCCTTGTTCAGCAGCGATTTCGTCGGCCTTTCGCTTGGCTTGGGCAAACGTTTCGCCATGAAGGATGACATTGGCCCCCATTTTTTCGCACGACATACGTTTAATTAACGGAGCAAAGCCAGGCATAACGACAGTAACAGGAATCTGGAGAAGAGTACCGTGGTAGGTTAGTGCCAGAGCGTGGTTTCCAGCACTTGCGGCGATAACCCCCTTTGTGTTGCCTCTTTCTTGAAGAAGGAGAAGAGCGTTTCTGGCCCCCCTCTCTTTAAAGCTACCAGTCCGCTGAAGATATTCGAGTTTGCAGTAAATTGTACTTTCACAGAGCTGGGATAGGGCAATAGATTGGTGGCAAGGCGAGAGCAAGATTCCATCAGCGATCCGCTTTTGGGCCGCTTTGATATCGTCAAAAGTGACAGGGAGTGTTGTTGTTTTGTTCATTGCTAAAATCCCAGACCAATAGGTAGTGCGTAATAAGGGGTTCGCTCGCTTGTCGTCATACGATGGAAAAAGTTGGCCAAAGAGATCGGTCGTCTTGGCGAAAAGAGGATTTGCAAAAAAGATGCTTGCAAAGGGGAACAAGTTGCAAAAGAATGAGAACGCTCGGCTAAGGGTGAAAGCTCTTTGCTAAACGGTAATGGATAAACAGACTCCGTAAAAAGAATATTTAAGATCCTACGTATAATAATAGAGAGTTCATAAAAAACAAACCCCCTCTTTTGCAAGAGGGGGTGTTCGAGTTATTAAGAGACTCCCCAGAGATGTCTTCATATTCAACATTGTTGGAGTTACGCATCGGTTACACAACCTTCAGATGCTGATTGGACATTTTTAATATACTTGTAGAGGGTCCCTTTTGTTGCTTTAAAAGGGGGCATTTTCCAGGTCGTTTTTCGCAGGGCGAACTCCTCTTCGGAAAGAGCGACAGAGATTTCGTTCTTTTCGGAATCGATGGTAATGTGGTCGCCGTTTTGAACTAAAGCGATGGGACCACCGAGTTGGGCTTCGGGAGAGATATGGCCGACGATAAACCCATGAGAGCCCCCTGAAAATCTTCCATCAGTCAATAAGGCAACGTCTTGGCCGAGGCCCGCTCCCATAATTGCCGAGGTTGGGGTGAGCATTTCTGGCATTCCTGGCCCACCTTGTGGCCCTTCGTAACGGATAATAAGGACTTCACCTTTGGCGATTTCTTTTCTTTCGAGGGCTTTTAGCATCTCTTCTTCAGAGTCAAAAACGTGGGCCGGCCCCTCAAAGATAGAACCTTCTTTACCAGTGATTTTGGCGACAGCCCCCTCGGGAGCAAGGTTCCCTTTGAGGATTTGAATATGCCCTGTCTCTTTAATCGGCTTTTCTAACGGGGCAATTACCGTTTGCCCTTGAGTGAGAGGGGGAAGGTCGTCGAGATTTTCAGCGAGAGTTTTTCCGGTAACGGTCATACAAGAGCCATCAAGGAGGTCATTTTCCAAAAGGTATTTCATAACGGCAGGAACACCACCGATGTCGTGGATATCTTCTTGAACATATTTGCCACTCGGTTTTAGATCGGCGAGCATCGGTATACGGTCACTGACATTTTGAAAATCGTCAATCGTCAACGGGATGTCGACCGATTTTGCCATTGCAATAAGGTGTAAAACAGCATTCGTAGAACCACCAAGAGCAATTACTGTAACGATGGCATTTTCAAAAGCTGCCCGGGTCATAATATCTTTCGGCTTAATATCGTTTTCTAGGAGGTTGCGAATAGCCTTTGCGGCAAAGAGGCACTCTTCTTTTTTTTCTTTGGATTCAGCTGGCGAAGAAGAGCTGTAAGGGAGAGACATACCTAGTGCTTCGATAGCGCTTGCCATCGTGTTGGCAGTATACATCCCACCGCAGGCGCCTGCTCCCGGGCATGAATGTTGAATGATCGACTTTCGTGTCGACTCATCAATTTTTCCGGCGAGGTATTCACCATAACATTGAAAGGCCGAGACAATATCCAGCGTTTTGCCATTGTGGTGCCCCGGTTTGATCGTTCCACCGTAAATCATCAGGGAAGGGCGGTTTAGTCGTCCCATAGCGATGAGACAACCGGGCATATTTTTGTCGCAACCAGGTAGCGTAATGAGTCCATCGTACCATTGCCCCCCCATAACGGTTTCGATCGAATCAGCGATAATATCTCGGGATTGAAGAGAATAACTCATCCCTTTGGTTCCCATCGAAATTGCATCGCTTACACCTATCGTGTTGAAACGCATTCCGATAAGATCGGCCTCTTTCATACCCTCTTTGGTTAAAGTGGCCAGGTCATTAAGATGCATATTGCACGGGTTGCCTTCGTACCAGACCGAGGCAATGCCGATTTGAGGTTTTTCCATATCTCGTGCAGAAAGCCCTGTTGCGTAGAGCATTGCCTGCGAGGCACCTTGGCTTTTGGGCTGAGTGATGGTCGAGCTGAACTTATTGAGGGGGTGTGAAGAGGACGAAGACATGGAATACTTATGCTATCTTTTCGAGGAAAGAAAAAGTTTTATAAACCAAAGGTATCATTGTAGTGCCTCTACAAACCTTTTCAATGAGAGAGCTCCCTGCTCACCGGTGGAATATTCAATAGTCTTCCTATTTTACCTTTATATTTCGATTTAGCGATCTTCATTAAAGGAGGGGTTCGGGTGGGGAAAAGGTAGAGTAGACCTCATCGGGTAGCCCTTTATTCATAATAATCCTGCTAACTCTCTTTAAAGCGATAACCAGAATTAAGAAGAAAATCTATCTAGAATTAGAGAAGGTTTTTAAGTTTCTTAAAAATTTTCAGACCCAAGGGCAAATGGTCGTGAGCTACCTTTAAGCGGAAACCGAGCTCGGCTTGGCATGTGTCAATGGTGACCTTAGCTATGGAGCCCTAAAGGTATCGGTAAAGTGGTTTCCTGAAGTTCTCAATTTCTGAGGATCAAAGGCCTCCTTAAAGGAGAAATGGGATAAAATGTCCGAACGAGAAAAAACAGTACTTCATGTCGATGACGATCCTGCGCTTCTTAGGATTGTTTCGGCCCGCCTTTCAGCACACGGCTACCGTGTGATTTCAGAAACCAGTGTGGAGCGGTGTATGGTACGCCTTCTTGAAGAAGATTGTCGTGTTGCCATTCTAGATATTGATATGCCAGGGAAAGATGGCCTTGAGTTGCTCACCGATATCAAACGTTTGGATGGGGGTATCCAAGTGATAATGTTGACGGGACTTGTGTCGATTAACACAATTCTCGAGTCGATGAGACGTGGTGCTGAAGCTTGTATTTTCAAACCTGTCACTGACTACGATCAATTGTTGGAGACCCTGGAAGGAACCTTTAAAAAGGTCGATCGTTGGTGGGGAACCCTAGATGAATTAAATACTCGTAAAACAAGGCAGACGACGAGCAAATAGCCTATATCGTTGTATTATTGTTTTATTGTCGTCTCTTCCACTTGTTTGCAACCTAAGAATAAGCTGAAATTTTCCATGACTGAAAACACACCTCAATGCGATGATCTTTTATTGGGTTTTATTCATGAATCGATTGATGCCCTCCAAGATCTTAGCGAACAGCTAGAACTTCATCGAGACGACCCAGCCGATGCCGAGCCAATCAACATGGTTTTTCGGGCCGTTCATTCGATCAAAGGGAATGCCGGTTTCTTTGGCCTCATTGCCATTAAGAAGTTTTCTCATTCGCTGGAGAATACCCTCGATGAAGTCAGAACAGGGGTCGTCGATCTCAGTGAAGATCTACAGCTAGCCTTTGTCGATGGGTTTGATATTCTTGAAGAACTTCTTCATGAGGTCCCTAAAGGTGTCGTCCAGATTGATCTTACCCAACGAGAAGAAGATCAACTTACGCGAGTCGCTGAGGCGGCCGAACAATCTCGATGTGAACAATCGGAAGAGAGTAAGCTTGCTAACCTTGCTACCAAACTATCCGAAGAAATTTTAGCTGCAGGTTTAGAACAATCTGCTAGTTGGGCAGAACAAGTTTTGGCTCTGGTTCCGTCTCTCTCAAGTGACGACCACGATGGCAATAACGAAGAAGAAGGGACGCCCGAGTTCTTTGCTAAACAGATTTTTGTTTGTAACGGAGAAGATACCTCTTCTCTCATACAGCCTTTGTTTGACCTTTTCCTAAAGGTCAAAGATGGGTCTTACAAAAAAGAGGATGGAGAGAATTATATTTCAAACAGCCAAAAGCTTTCGCAATGGCTAGATGAAAAAGGGTTCTCCGATGAAGCAACTGGTGTCGAGCAGGCGATGACCGACTTTAGGACAATCTATGATAGTTCGTTTGACCTTGATGAGAATTTGCTTTCAATTATTTGGGATAAACTTTTACCAGCCGTTACCCCTTTTGTCGTTGAAAATAATGACAGCTCGGACGATTCTGCACAACCGGAAAAAAGCTCAGAGGCTCCCGAAGAAAAAGTTCGTGAAGAGGTAGCTCAAGAACAGAGTGGTGATGAAGGCGAAAAGCCAGAACAGGCCAAGAGCCGATTTTTACGGGTTAAGGAACATTATGTCGATACGTTCCTTGATGACGTTTCTAGCCTCTTTATCACATGCGAACGGCTCAAAGATGTCCAACGCCGACTTTCGCAACACAGTAAGTTTTCGGTAGCTATGGATGATTTGGTTGAAGAGCTACGCCAGGTAAATACCAGCTTTTCTGAGCAAACCAGTGTCCTGCAAAATAGTGTGGTTGCACTACGAAAAGTGCCGATTCGTGGCCTCTTTAATAAGTTTCCTCGCTTGGCAAGATCGCTCGCTTCGAAACTAAATAAAAAAATCAATGTCACTCTCGAAGGGGCCGAGAATGAAGTCGATAAAGCACTTTGCGAAGATCTTGATGCACCATTGACACACATGATTCGGAACGTGTGTGACCATGGTATTGAGACCCCCGAAGAGCGTGCCCTGCGTGGTGTTCCTGAAACGGGGACTCTCCAGCTTAAGTGTGAGCTTACCCGAACCCATGTCCATGTTACTGTGCAAGACGACGGACAAGGGATTGACCCTGACCGGATCGGCCCGAAGGCGGTCGAAAAAGGGGTGGTTACTCAGGAACAACTCGAGACTATGTCCAAAGAAGATATTATCAACCTTATTTTTCACCCCGGTTTTTCAACGGCTGAGCAAGTCTCTGATGTCTCGGGGCGTGGAGTTGGAATGGACGTTGTACGGACAAACCTTCGGGAACATGACGGAAACGTTCGTGTCTCTTCCGAGGTCGGTGTCGGGACATGTTTTGACTTGACAATTCCTGTTCGACAGGCGGTATTGGTCGTTGATGGTCTCTTGATTAAACAGGGTGAGGGAACCTTTGTAATTCCGTTTGAGCATATTAACGAAATCATTAACTTTGAAACAGCAGAGATTACCCGAGCCAAGGGGAAACAAGTCATTAAAGTCAGGGGAGAGCCCTATGCCGCTGTCAATTTGAGCGAGCTCCTTGATCTTGAGGAGGAACAACCTGAAGACGATTCATCGATCTTGCAACAAAAGGGGGTCCTTGTCGGAAGTAAGCTAGGGACGGCCTGTATTCTTGTTGAAGAAATCCTTGGTCAGAGAAAGGTGGTTGTCAATAATCTCGAAGAGATTGTGCCGGGTGCAAAACGTCTCTCGGGAGTCGCCCAACTTGGTGGTGGGCAGTTGGCACTTGTCCTTAGCCCAGAAGACCTTATTGATAGTCTACGCGATGAGCTTCAAGAAAAGCTCCAACTAGACGAACTTGCTTGCCAAAAAGTATAAAAGAGTTAAAGTGGTGAAGCTCTCGGTGAAGACTTGGGAGATTGGCACATTAAGAAAAAGGAGAAGAGAGGCCGACCTCTCTTCTCCTTTTTTGTTTTTGCAACGACCAGTCTCTAGCCAAACTAGCACTCACTTCGTTGAGGTTCCACTTAGTCAAGTGGCACAGTAACAGAGAGAGTTGTCCCTTTTGTGGGTGCCGAGTCTATCTGGACGCTCCCTCTTAAGAGATCGGTTCGTCTCCGAATGCCAATGAGCCCAAGGGCTCCTTTTCTTGTCTTCTCGGGATCAAATCCCTGGCCATTATCTTGAATGCGTAACGAGAGTTTATGGCTTTTGGAGGTCAATGCAACCTCGACCTGGGTACATGAACTATGTTTGCGAATATTGTGTAAGCTCTCTTGGATGATCCGATAAACATTTGCGCTAACTAGCATCGAAGGTTCAATCTGCAGGTCGATATTTGTTTTAATTTGAGCCGATATACGACCGCGAAACTCACCTAGAAGGGTATGCACTGAATCTTTGAGGCCAAACTCCTTGAGGCCGGGTGGTTGTAGGCCACGCATTAGTTGCCGAGCTTCGTCCATCCCATTTTGAATAAGAGAAATTCCTGTCTCAAGGGATCGGTGAGCCGATTGTTTTTGCTCACTGGTGAGTTCCTTTTCCTCGAGAAGGTCGGCTGCCGAATGGACGAACATTAAGGCTGCCGTCAACTCTTGGAGAAGGCCGTCATGAATTTCAAAGGCCAGTAGTTCCCGTTCCTGGCTATAGAGATCGTTATTCTTGCCTTTTGTACCACTTTCAGAATGATGGTTCTTTGCTGAATCGGGCATGGCGGTTCCTTTGAAAAAAGATTCTCAAAAATTACTTCGTCGTTTGAGGGCTTTGTTTGGCACGAAATATTTTCGAGAGGATATAGTTACTTGTGCCAGGAAAGAGGCGATCAAAAAGGACAAGAAACTTACCACCGAATGAAAGGATCAGTTCTCGCTTCCCTTTGCGAATGGCTGAAATTGTTTTTATGGCTACGATTTCGGGTGACATCATCATTTGATTTCCCGGCTTTTGATTCTCTTCGGTCGCCGCCTTCTCAAAAAACTCGCTCTCTGTTGTGCTAGGACTTACCAAAATCACTTCGATCGAGTCGTTGCTGAGCTCGGCCCGTAGTGCATCGGTAAAGCCATGCAGGGCAAATTTGCTTGCACAATATTCACTTTTAAAGGGGACGGCACAATGGCCTAAAACCGAGCTAATATTCACAATGATCGGCTGAACACCTGTTTTTAGATAAGGGAGGGCTTGGCGAATGAGTTCAACGGCTGCGAAAAAGTTAACCTCCATTTGTTGACGAAGGGTCTCTGAGGAGGTCTTCTCAAAGGCGTTGATCTTTCCCATGCCTGCATTGTTAATAAGGATATCAATCCCGCCAAATTGTTGTTCCATTTGTTCGATGAGGTGACTGCGTGTTTTGGAGTCGGTGATATCGCCAGCATAATAGTGGCACTCGGCACCGAGCCTTTGTAACTCTGTTTGAAGTTCTTTCAGTCGTTCTTCTCGCCGCGCTGTGATAAGAAGGCGAGCACCATTTTGAGCAAGTTGGCGGGCCAATGCTCGACCAATCCCACTAGAGGCCCCTGTCAGGAGGATCCGTTTTTTAGCAAGGTGGCGTTTTGGAAAAAACATATAGGTGGAGCTAGGTAGAGAGAAAGGAAATCATTGGATCGACCACAGGTAACATTCAATGCGACTCTCTAGAATGAGGTTAATAGATATCACTCTAGGCGACTTCATCAAGAGGGTCTGTATCGGAAGGGGATTTTTCAGAGGAATCTTCTGGGTCAGGGTCTTCTGGATGAATCGGTCGTTGTGAAACGATGGTTACTTGTTGGCTTTCAGCAAGGCGCCCTAGGTAGCGTTGTGGAAGTCGACAATGAAGGGTCATTTTTTCTTCACCGTAGTTAGTAGAGAGAATTTCTCCACGAGAGATCACTTCATCGACGAGCTTGCCATTGGCGATGTCGGTAACGAGTTCGACATCACAAAAGGAGAGGCTTAGTGCGTCACTGACCCGTTTAGCAAGGATTGGCAAGCCAGTCTCTTCGACAGCACTAATAAAGATCGCATGGGGGTATTGGTTTTTTAGGGCAGCGATAATAGTAGGGTCTTCGACCTGGTCGATTTTATTAAAAATTAGTAAAAGGCTTTTTTCGGAAATGCCAAGATCACTTAAAACTTCAGAGACAGCGACAATTTGGCTAGCGACACTTGGATTGCTCGCATCAGCGACATGCAGGAGGAGGTCAGCTTGATGAGCCTCTTCGAGTGTCGCTTTAAAGCTGGCGATAAGTTTATGAGGGAGGTTCCGAATGAATCCGACGGTATCGCTTAGGAGAATCGGCCCCCAGTTCGGTAAACGCCAACGACGTGTTCGGGTATCGAGGGTGGCAAAAAGTTTGTCTTGGGCCAAGACCTCGGCCTTTGTCAAGACATTCATCAGGGTACTTTTGCCTGCGTTGGTATAGCCGACAAGAGAGACGGTCATATTCTCACGGCGAGAGGCGACTTGGCGTTCCTTCCGTTTTTCGATAAGGCTTAACTCCGATTTCAAATCATGGATACGTTTGACGGCTAATCGGCGGTCGGTCTCTAGCTGTTTTTCACCTGGGCCTCGCATACCGATACCATGTTTGATCCTCGAGAGGTGAGTCCACATCCGTTTGAGGCGAGGGAGCGAGTATTCCATCTGGGCTAACTCGACGGCAAGGCGGGCTTCGTGCGTTTGGGCGTGATTGGCAAAAATGTCCAAAATCACTTCGGTTCGATCAAGGACCTTGACCTTAAGTTCACTCTCGAGATTTTTTACCTGCCCGGGTGAGAGATCGTTATCAAAGATAACGACATCAGAGTCGGTGTGTTCAACCAACCCCTTCAGTTCCTGAATTTTGCCTTTGCCAAGATAGGTGCTCGGTTCTGGCCGGGCTTTTTTTTGGATCAGCTCGCCAACGACATTCGAACCAGCCGTTTCAGCCAACCCCCTGATTTCTGCAAGAGGATCGAGTTCGGTTACTTCTTGTGAGAGAATAAGCCGAACCAAGATACAGTTTTCACTAGC
This sequence comes from Pirellulaceae bacterium, assembly GCA_028066335.1. Lineage (GTDB taxonomy): Bacteria > Planctomycetota > Planctomycetia > Pirellulales > Pirellulaceae > JALCBQ01. The sequence goes on along the minus strand of JALCBQ010000022.1, from coordinate 12,031 downwards.
AACACTATGGTTACGATCTTCGGTTTCCACGTAGGCAAAAGCCTCCAAAAAACAAGGTGATCAGACTATCCAAATTATACTATGGGCAATCTTGAAAAGGTAGCCGATTTGTTAGAGTTTTCGAAGGTCTCTGTATCTGCACATAATAAAATCGGCTTGGCTTCAGCAGAACGATTTCTCAAATAGAACGAGCTTCCCTGAAGTCTTCAAGTTCGTAAAAAAATGTTTCTTGATGGTATTTTGCAAGAATTTCATCTGAAAATCTTTGCAGTTGGCCCCTTTTTTTCTATACTCCTCGTTAGGGCGGGGCTTTAAAAACTTGAATGTGCCAACATAACTTAATAAAACCGAGGAGAAAATGTCAAAGTCAAAACACTCTGTCGAGCCTATATCTCTCGAGCCGAGAGAATCTGAAAACAAAGCAAAATACCCTGATTCTTATTCAGAAAAAGGGGGCAAGGGTGTATCGAGTCGACGTAACTTTATAAAGAGGTCGGCCCTTGTCGCTGGTGGTATTGCTACCTTGTCAATGGAAGATTTTCTTAAGGGAGGATCTACGTTTGGTAGAACATCAAGGGAAATAACATCGAAAGCAAAGTCGGAATCTTCTTTGCCAGATACAGAAGCTCGTTTGGAAAAACTTCCTTTCAAGATTTCTCTGGCCCAATGGTCGTTGCATGTCGAGTTGAATCAGAAAAAAATTGATAACCTCGATTTTGCAAAAGTGACCAAAGAAGAGTTTGGCATTGAGGCGGTCGAGTATGTTAATAGTTTTTTTAAACGATATGCAAACGACGAAAAGTATCTGGCAAAAATGAAAAAGAGGGCGGACGATTACGGAGTAAAAAGTTTGCTCATTATGGTCGATGGTGAGGGACAGCTAGGACATGCCGACGAAAAGAGGCGTAAAAAGGCGGTCGAAAATCATTACAAATGGATCGAAGCGGCCAAGTTTTTAGGATGCCACTCGATTCGGGTTAACGCCAATTCTTCAGGGACTTTTGAAGAACAACAAAAGAGGGCCGCCGATGGCTTAAGCCAACTCTCTGATTTTGCTGCCAAACATGAAATGAATGTACTAGTCGAAAATCATGGAGGTTTTTCCTCTAATGGGAAGTGGTTGGTTGGTGTTATGAAGCTTGTGAATAAACCAAACTGTGGTACCTTGCCCGACTTTGGGAACTTTTATGAATACGACCGGTATCAGGGGGTAACCGACCTCATACCTTATGCTAAAGCGGTCAGTGCCAAGAGTCACCTCTTTGACGAAAATGGAGATGAAAAAAAGATCGATTATTATCGAATGATGAAGATCGTCCTTGATGCCGGCTATGATGGCTACGTGGGGATCGAATATGAGGGTACCAGTTTTAAGGAGCGAGAGGGAATCCATGCAACGCATAAACTCCTTAAGAAAATTCAGAAGGCTCATACAAAATCGCAACCAGTGTTGCATTAGGTAATGGGGCATTAGATAGGTAAATTAGGCACGTAATCAGAAAGGATTAGGTTGGCTCCAGTTTCAAGCTGGCCCCACTCTGTACCCACCTGACTTTGTTATACCATTTTGGGTAAAAAGATTCGGCCTTTTAGAAGAAGAGAGATCGTTGTTAGAAGAGAGGGGGGATTAGAAGAGTGAGCCTTGCGAAGAGGGGCCTTCAGAGTCTGTACCGGTTTGATGGCTCTGTGAGTTTTTGGCCCCTTGTGAGCCGAGGGACTCTTTTTGTTTGCCGAGTGGTTTAAGAAGGTTTTTAAACTCTGCCTCACTGAGGATAGTCGTTCCAAGAGCTGTCGCTTTTTCCAGCTTAGATCCCCCTCCTTCTCCAGCAAGGAGGTAATCGGTTTTAGAGGAAAGTGAAGAAGAACATTTGCCACCACCTGCTTCGATAAGGTCTTGGGCCTCTTTGCGTGTCCATTGTGCTAATGTGCCTGTTACAACAAACCGTTTTCCAACAAATGGGAGGTTTTCGAACTCTGGTGTTATTACTCCTTCTTCTTCGACTGATACCCCTAATTTTTCGAGGTCATTAAGAAGGTTCTTTCCGTAGTCGCTGTGTAAATAATCATAGAGACTCTCAGCGATAATTTCACCGACACCATCAATGTCATTAAATTCTTCCTGAGTCGCCCCCTGTAATTTTTCAAGGGTAGGATAACTGTTAGCGACAAGTCGGGCTGTTTTCGAGCCGACGTGTCGAATTGATAACGCCCCCAAAAGGCGACCAAGGCCTCTTTGTTTGCTCGCCTCGATAGCGGCTAATAAATTATTGGCAGAGGTCTCTTTGAAACCACTCCTTTTTTTACCAATAAGGTCTTGAAATGAATTTTTTGTTAGGCGGTAAAGATCGCTGATGTTCTGAATAAGTCCTTGTTTGAGGAGCATTTCGATTGTTTTTATATTGAGCCCATCAATGTCCATACCACTACGTGAGGAAAAATAACTAAGACGTTCGGTGAGCTGCGCCTGACAGTCAAAATTCGGACACCGAATATAGACTCCACCTGAATCTTGGACAAGTTTGGCTTGGCATTCAGGACAAATCGTTGGAAATAGATACTCGTCTTCATTACCACTGCGAAGGTGTTTTTCAACACGGACGACGTGTGGAATAACTTTGCCTGCTTTTTCAATAACGATCGTGTCGCCAATTCGGATATCTTTCCGTTTGATCTCTTCGGCGTTGTGAAGTGAGGTTCGGCTAACGACCGATCCGGCCAAGGTGACTGGTGCTAACCGAGCAACGGGTGTAATCGCCCCGGTTTTGCCGACTTGGACATAAATATCTTCAATTTGGGTCGTTGCTTCGTACTTTTCAACTTTATAAGCGACGAGCCATTTGGGACTTTTGTTAGTCGTTCCAAGTGTCGCCTGTTGTGAGAAACGGTCGACTTTAACAACGATTCCGTCAACCTCGTAGTCTAGGTCGTGAAGGCTTTCCAGGAGATCGTCACAGTGGACGAGGACTTCTGCCATTGTGGAAAAACGACGTGTCGTTGGTAGAGTCGGTAATCCCCATTTTTTCAATTTTTGGTAATAAGAAAAGTAACCTTCAGCAGGGAGAGGCTCTGAAAAACCGATGCCATGACAAAATAGATGAAGTTCTCGTTGAGCGGCCTCGGATGGATCAAGCTTTCGAATGGTGCCGGCGACCAGATTACGTGTATTCGCTTTGAGAGACTTTTCTTTTTTGGGTCTTTTTCCTTGTTCAATGAGAAGGAGATTCTCCTGAGCAATGGTGAGGTTCTCTTCCTTGATCTCTTCATTGATTTCAACAAGAGATGAATTCGTCATGTAGACTTCACCCCGTACTTCAAAGAGGTCGGGGTAACCTTTGCCAAATAGTTCTAGGGGAATTTCAGCGATGGTCCTTATCGTGTGGGTAATGTCATCGCCTTCGGCTCCGTCCCCTCGAGAGAGAGCCTGTACGAACTTTCCCTTTTCATAGGTAAGTGAAACGGCTGCGCCGTCGATTTTTAGCTCGACAACCCATTCAATTTTTTCACCTTCGAGTGTTTTTTTCGTCCGTTGTTCGAATTCCAAAAGCTCTTCTACCGAGTAGGTGTTCTCGATTGAGAGCATCGGAAGGCGATGTTTTTTGTGGAGAAGATGAGGCAGCGGTTTATCACCGACACGTTGTGTTGGGCTGGTGCTGGGGATCGTTTCCCCGAGGGTGACAAGCTGAGCTTCTAGTCTTTTAAGCTGAATGACCAATCGATCGTATTGGTAATCAGTTATGACGGGCTCCGCTTCGACATAATACTTTTGATCATGTTTTCGGATGAGGTTGCGCAACTTTTGAGCATCGTCAATAAGTCGATCTAACTGGTCGTCACTCACTATTTTTAATTACCAGACGAGAGTGGTGAGGTATTTTCAAAAGGGTGCTAGCTTCCGTTTTTATCGAGTTTAAGCAAAACGGTGATTTCCATTAGCAGGCACCATTTGGCGCGAGGGTAACTGCTTTGCCTGCTGCCGAATTTGGAATGAGGCAGATAAACTCAAGTGGCTCACTACCGTTGTTTTTAAACTGGTGGATCTCGTTTGGCTCGACAAAGAGGACATCACCCCGTTGGATGGGATGCTCAACCGTTCCCTCGACAGCAATCCCTGAACCAGAAAGGACATAGACTTCGTGTTCGTAGTCGTGGCTGTGAAGAGGTGTGTGGCCAGACGGCTCGACGGCAAATTGTCGCATGGCAAAGGTTGGCGCTCCGTCTTTATCACTGACCAGAAGACGCATTTTACAACCAGTCGCACCTGGTAGTTCAACCGACGTTTCTTCAACTTGCTCAAAGTTTTGTAGTTTCATTGCTTTATCCTCTATAAAATTACAAGAACGACCATCCTATTTTACCGAATAATGAATCTCGGGAAAAGGATCGACCCTTTATCTTGGACAATTTTTAAAGAAAACCTGAACAATTATGTTCCGGCAAACCTACTTCTACAATTAGTCTCAGGGGTTTATGATTAACAGGTAAAAAGGGCCAAAAGATACGCCTCCTGTTATACTGTAAATTCACTGGCTAATACATAAGAACCGTCTCATCGAACTGCTGCAATATGACCACCCACCGCTATCGTCGGCAAGAACAGTTTTACCCTATCGGTAAAGAGGGACAGAAACAGCTTCTAAAGAGTAAGGTCCTCCTTTGTGGGTGTGGTGCTCTTGGTTCGGTTATAAGTGAAAGCCTAACACGCGCCGGTGTTGGTTCGATCCATATCATTGATCGTGACGAGGTCCAGCTCGATAATTTACAACGACAATCGCTCTATCGTGAGGCTGATGTCTTGCAGCGACTTCCCAAGGCAGTTGCCGCGAAAAAACATTTGCAAGCGATAAATTCCGAAATTACCATAACGGCTTCGGTAGCTGACCTGACGGCTGAGAATATTTTGTCGTACCTTGATGGGGTCGACCTTATTCTTGATGGGACCGACAATTTTGAAACGAGGTACCTTCTCAACGAGGCAGCGATTCACAAACAGGTTCCCTGGATTTTTGGTGGCTGCCTTGAGGGAAGGGGGCAAGTCATGCCGATACTGCCCGGGCGTAGGCCCTGCCTGAACTGTGTTTTGCCTTATAGTTCTGCCCCTCCCGGAGGAGAGACTTGTGATTCAGCAGGAGTTTTGGGGCCGATTGTTCAGGTCATTGCTGCGTTTGAGGTTTGCGAAGCACTCAAAATTCTTACTGGTAATATCCAGGCAGTGAACCGGAGCCTTGTCGTTGTCGACTTATGGAAAAATGAGACCCGACAAATTGATCTGACGTCTCTGCGAAACCAAGGTGGCTGCTCGGTATGTCGTGATAAAAAATACCAATACTTTCAGACAAGCTCCAATGGATCGCTACGTGGCAAGGGGGGGCAGCAGGCAAAGGCGATGTGTGGAAATAATTCAGTACAGCTTCGTCCGAGTGAGAGAGTAACCCTCGATCTCACCGAGTTAGCTCGTCGACTTCAGAAGGTCGGAAGTGTCAGTCTCAACCCTTATCTTCTGAAATTTTACGTTGACGATTACGAAATGACCCTTTTTGCCGATGGGCGGACAATCGTCTATGGAACGACCGAGATTGGGCACGCTCGTTCCCTCTATGCGCAGTATATAGGCTGTTAGAATAGATAGATTATCTAAGAGAACGCGGCTGAGGCAATATAATCTCGATTCCTCTGGGACAAAGAGATAAGTTATTGCCAAAGGTCTTTGGGCTGGAGTCGACAAACAGAGAGGGCTGATCAGGTTAAATAGGTAAAATGGGTCGATTGTCTTACAGTAAGTGATTCTCTCCCTTTCTTTTTGACGAAACTGGAGGGGAAGTACTCTCCGTTATCCAAGCCGACATCTTTGTTTGCCCTTTTCTTTTGGAACGCTCCCATTTATGACTTCTCCAAAGCAGATTATTCAGCCCCGGCGCGCTAAACGACCACTTCGAAGAAGGCGAAACGCTCATGGAGCGACAACCCCTTCTTACCGGACAACCGAGAAAAATCAGTATCGGTATGACCAGCTCAAGCCGAAACGGCTTCCAGCTAGAACGACTGTTCGGCAGCTTATTTCGGGGTGGGAGATCGGGCGTCCAATTGGCGAGGGACAAACAACGGTCGTTTGTGAGGCGTTCTCTGCGCACGCTCCAGATGCACAACAGGCCGTTTACACAATCAAATTTCTTAAGGAAGAGTTTCAAAGGAACCGTTTTGCTCAAGAAGCTCTTATTCAGGAGGGGCGGTTGGGGCAAGTCCTCAATAATCCCCATGTTGTCTCCGTTTTGGCCGCAGGCTTGGAACAAGCCCCGTATTATCTTGTCATGCCTTATCTTCGGGGGGAAACCTTACGAGATTACTTATTAGAAAGACATAAGGTCGACGTACCAGTCGCCTTGTCGGTTATTCGGCAAATAACGAGAGCTATTTTAGCATTGGGCGACGCCGGCTACGTCCATTTGAATTTAAAGCCGGGTAAAATACTTATTTCACCTGAAGGATGCGTTACTTTGCTCGATTTGGCCAATGTCCGTCTTTTTGATCGGTTGCACCCATTGCCATTGCGAGATTTTCAAGGGACCTACGCTTATGCTGCCCCAGAGAGGTTTAGTGATCGTCAACCATTAACACCGAGCAGTGATGTCTATAGCCTTGGTATTCTTTTCTACGAGTTACTCGTCGGAAAAGTCCCATTTTTAGCCCGTTCTGTCGATGATTTCATCCATTGTCATCGTGAGGCTCCTTTACCACCCTTCGGTAGCAACGTGCCACCTGCTGTTGTCAAGCTAATCCAAAGAATGACCTCCAAGCTCCCGATTCGCCGTCCCTTGGCAAGTGAAGTCCTTAACGAAGTGATCGCACTTGAGATCGAATACCATAAAGGATTGTTCTTGGACAACAAGTCGGCTTAAATCGATCAGAAGCTGAAATTTATTAGTTTATTTACCTCAGTTCATAGCTGCTCACCAAGTTCTTGAGCAACAAGGGTACCGATATTAAGTGCTGATGTTGCCGCCGGAGACGGAGCGTTGAGGATATGCACAATTCGTCGGTCAGCCTGAATAAGAAAATCGTCGACCATTTCACCCTTGGGAGTAATCGCCTGGGCTCTTACACCGGCCGGTGCAGGTATGAGGTCATTGCTCTGAATCTCTGGTACGAGGCGCTGGAGTGCTTTTACAAAAGCAGCTTTTGAAAAAGAACGCCATATCTCGCCTATTCCTGTGCGCCAATATTTCCACGCTATTTTTTGAAAACCACTATAAGTAATCGACTCCCAAAGTTCCCCAAGGTGTATCGTTGACATGGTATATCCTTCACGGGCAAAGGCAAAGACGGCATTGGGGCCACACTCGACCGATCCGTCGATCATTCGGGTGAAATGGACACCCAAGAACGGAAACTGAGGGTTTGGAACAGGATAGATTAGATTTTTGCAAAGATGACGAGCCTCTGGTTTTAGCTCATAATATTCGCCACGGAATGGGACAATTTGGGCTTTGGGTTTAGCACCTGAGTTTCTGAGAACGTGATCGCTATAGAGTCCTGCACAGTTCACAAGGTGTTTGGTTTGGATCGGCCCCTGGGTCGTTTCGACGGTGAGGTGATCGGTAGCCTCTGTAACTTTCAAGACCTTGGTTTGATAGCGAATCGTATTTCCCTTGGTAACAATTTTTTCGGCCAGTTTTTGGCAAACCTGGCGGTAGTTGACGATTCCGGCCTCGGGAACGTGGATTCCAGCAATTCCAGCTGTATGAGGTTCGATCTCCTTTAGTTGATCGTGGTCGATTTTGTAACATTGAACCCCATTCTTTTGCCCCCGTTGATAGATTTTTTCCATCGCCGGGATTTCTTGGTTATTGAGGGCAACGATAACTTTACCACAGATCTCATAGTCGATCTCTTCTTGATGGCAAAATTCTTGGATTGCTATTTTACCGCGACGACAATTTTCGGCCTTTAGTGATTTTGGTTTGTAATAGATACCGGTATGAAGCACCCCCGAGTTATGACCGGTCTGGTGCTGGGCAACTTTTTCTTCTTTCTCAAGAACCAAGATTGTCTTCTTAGGATAGGTCTGTGTGAGTCGGTAGGCCGAAGCGAGGCCAACGATTCCACCTCCTACAAGGGTAATATCGACATGGTTCATTGAGGTGACTTTTTATGAAGGAAGTTGCCAGGCAGGAAAGCTCTTCTGCTACCTAAGAGCGGACGAGCCCTGGGAGTATATCAAGGTCGAGTGGGGAAAAGTCTTGGGTGCGTAAGTGCTCAAATGCAATAGCCCCCATAACGGCGTTGTCGGTACATAACTCGGGAGGAGCGATATGAAGTGTCACCTTACCCGCCTCGGCCCGTTCGGTGAGCCGCCTGCGAAATTCTCGGTTAGCGGCGACTCCACCACCGAGGCAGAGTGTTGAAAGGCTACTTTTTTCAAGTGCTAGAAAAGCTTTTTCGACAAGGCAATCGAGGACAGCCTCCTGGAAGGAAGCAGCTACATCGGCCCGTTTTTCAGGCGAAAGCTTGAGGTCTTGAAAGCTTTGTTTGCCTGTGCCGACAAGTTGGTAACGGACAGCCGTCTTTAGGCCACTAAAGCTGAAATTTAGGGTCGAACGGTCGTGAATGTAGGGGCGGGGAAAGGAAAAAGCCTGAGGATTTCCGGTCATGGCAGCTTTGGAGATTTCTGGTCCACCAGGATAGGCAAGGCCAAGCATATGAGCAACTTTATCAAAGGCTTCACCAGCGGCGTCGTCGATAGTACCTCCTAAATACTCAAACTGTGTTGCTGAGTGGCAATGGTATAAGTTGGTATGACCACCACTGACGATAAATCCGACACATGGAAAGATTTCGGCTTTAGCGGCGATCTTACAGGCGTAAATATGGGCATGAAGGTGGTTAATTGCAATAAGTGGCTTTCCGATAGCCAGTGCCAGTGACTTTGCTGCCGAGAGGCCAACAAGGAGTGATCCCGCAAGCCCAGGTGTATTAGCGACAGCAATGGCATCGATTTGGCTTAGAGATATATCCGTTTTCTTCAATGTTTCGTCAAGGACGGGGAGAATCCGCTCAACATGTGCCCTTGCGGCGATTTCAGGGACGACCCCGCTAAATCGTTTGTGAATATCTGCTTGCGAAGCGACGACCGAGGAGATGACTTCTAGATTTTCAGTAACGATGGCAGCAGCTGTTTCGTCGCAGGTCGTCTCAATGGTAAGAATGTGCATTGCCTTACAGTTTTATTTATGAAATAGAAATAGTTGGGTAACATAAGCAAGATATTCTATAGGAGAACGCTCTTATTGAGAATCCACTTTTGTTGGTAGGTTCAGGAAGCGTTATGAAGAACCCTTTTTTGACATACTCAAACTTTTTGTAAAAAAGATGGAAAAGTCTTTTGAGGTACTGTGACCGCTGAAAACCTAAGTTATAGAAATAATTCCTAATGAAAGAGGGGCGAGGCTTATAACAGTTATCGGGATTGTCGGTGATTTTAGAGCCAATAAGAGCAAACAGAGGCCCTCTTAGCCCGAAAATAAACTCTTACAGAGCTAAATTACCTAAAGTGAACTATTATTCGGGCCGATCTTCTCCTAAGAGGAAACACCATAAGGTAGTTGCGAGCGCGTTTTGCGAATCGATAGCCTTATGGACGTTTATCAGAGAGACTATTTTTGATAAATAAAGTTGCTTTTTTTTAAGAGTAACCTAAATCAATGGTAGGAACTAAAAATAAACAGTTTCTTGTGATTCCTACAGTATTGAATTTTTCGGCTGCGATCTGTCAGCCGGCCACTGTAATGCTGATCTCCCCTTAGCAACGGTGGTCCCTTACGAATATGTCATATAACCGAATAGGGGTAAAGCTGACATGACCCGTATTAACACAAATGTTAGTTCATTAGTCGCACAAAAAACTTTGTCGCGATCCAATGCCGAACTGAGCGAAGCACTAACGCGGCTCAGCACTGGTCTTCGTATCAACGTGGGTAAAGATGACCCAGCTGGTCTTATCGCTAGTGAAGCCTTAAGAAGTGATATCATTTCTACTGAGAAGGCGATTACCAATAGCGAACGAGCCAGCCAGCTCATTTCGACCGCTGACAGTGCTCTTGGGCAGGTCAGTCAGTTGCTCAATGATATCCGGGGTTTGGTCTCAGAGGCAGCCAACACTGGTGCCTTGAGTTCTGATCAGATTGAAGCGAACCAGCTTCAGATTGACTCTTCACTCGAAGCTATTGACCGAATTGCTCAGATTACTTCTTTCCAAGGGCGAAAACTACTTGATGGTAGTTTGGACTTTTTGACTCAAGGGGTCGACAACACCAAGGTTCAGGATCTCAAGGTTGACCAAGCAAACTTTGGTAGCTTGAGTGCTATTGATGTTTCGGTCGATATTGTCTCACAAGCTACCCGTGGACAACTAGACTTTTCCTTTGGCTCAGTTTCCGAAGATGTCGTTCTTGAAGTCGGTGGATCAAACGGTACCGAGGTCTTCAACTTTGCAAACGGTTCTTCTATTAAAGATATTGCAACTGCTGTCAATCTGGTTTCGGACTCGACCGGTATTGAAGCAATCGTTGCTGAAGGAGCGACCCAAGGACAAATTACTGTGTCTAGTCTAGGACTTGACAACGATGTTGTTTTGACTGCAAACGAAGCTGGGTTTGATCCTGGAAACGTTCAGGTTAAATTCACCGAAGGGAATACAACTGCAACGGCAGTTAACTTTAGTGCCTCAAATGGTACCGACCCTGCAACTCTTGATGTCGCATTGCGAACAACGGCCGCTGTTCAAGCATCTGCAGATGTCGACGGTGATACCGGAACATTGACTGCTGCAAGTGTTAACGTTCAACAAAGTGGTGCCAACAACGACTTGACTTTTACTGCTTCTAGTGCAGGGGCTAATGGAAACGATATTCGAATCGTCTTTGTTGATAACCCTGACAACGTTGAGACAGTCGCCTATGATGAAACGAACCGCACTCTTACGGTCGGTGTCGACAGTGGTGTGACGACTGCGAATGAAGTGATTAACCTCATTCAATCAGATGCGACAGTTTCGCAACACGTTACCGTTGCTCTTGATAGTAGCGTCGAAACCACGAACACTGGTGCAGGAACGATTGTTACCGATATCGCAACGACCTCCTACTATACAACAGGTGGTACTGGCGATACAAACAACACTCTGAATATTGAAGCGGCCTTTGCCGGAACTGCCTTCAACGGTGCGAACGTTCATATCGTCAATGGTGACGGTACAGCATTAGGTGTTACCAGCGCAAACAGTGTCGCGGCTACACGAGCGAATGCAATCTTTACAGGTGTTGCTGCCAGTGAATTCGATATTACCGCCCGTAGACCAGGTGCCGAAGGAAACGATATTCAAATTAATATCGCTACAGCTGACCTCGGTGCTACTGACGCGGCAACGGTCGATGTTTCTGGATCGATTATTACGTTAACCTTAAATAGTAATGGTAGTGGTACTTCGAACTTAAGTACGGTGGCAGCTGCTTTCGATGGAAATGCAGAAGCACGTGACCTAGTGATCTTCAACGCAACGGGTACCGGTAGTACTGACGTTGCAGGAACATCAGATACCAAGTTGAATCTAACTGGTGGTGGTGTTGTCACTACTTCAAATGAAGAACGAATCGAGTATGCGGCAACGGGTCGTGCTGCAAAAGCAGCGTTAACCTTTGCTGGGGCAGACAATGACATCGTTTTAACGGCTGCCAGTACAGGTACCTCCTTTAACGATGTTAAAGTCGCTATTACCAAAGACTTGACCTCCGGTACTGCGACCGCTTCGTATGACTCGACAAACAAAATCCTCACGATTCATACCCGTACCGATAACAGCACAACGGGACAAAACATCGTTGACGCTGTGAATAATTCGGTATCTGAATTCTCGGCAGCTGCTGACACTTCAGTTGAAACGACGAATACGTTGGCAGGAACGGTTTCGACCGCTTCGAATGCTAATTTTGCGAATACGAACAACACAGGTGGCGATGCAAACACCTTGTTTATTCATATC
>JALCBQ010000021.1 GCA_028066335.1 Pirellulaceae bacterium | reverse complement strand
CTTTGAAGATTGTTTGTTCTTTCATCTCATTCTCCGAGATTATCGGCGTAACAATTTCAAAAGGCGATTTCGGAGTGACAGGCTCAATTCCTAACTGCCCTCCAGCAAGGTGACTTTGGCGTTCAAGTTCGTTGATCAACTCTTGTAGTTCGGTTAAACGCCTCACGGGATCGAGCTCTTGGTGGCTCGCCACCAAGTGTTCTTTGGGGTAGGGGTCTTTTCCATACATTTCTAAAATCGAACGACAATCGGCCAGGAAATTTTTTTGGCTCTTCGTCTCATTTAATGTCGAATCTTCGAGCAGTTGAAATACCAAATTGTAAAAGAAGGGGTGAGAGGTGGCCTTCGTTGAAGCATATTGTTTTTTAATTTCGTGAATAAGGGTGGACAGATTGTTCTCTTGGTATTCAGAGGAGTGGTGTTGAAATTTTACAACTAGCTCATTGAGAAGACGCTGCGAGTGGTCGGCCAAAAGAGGGTCGGCGCTGCCCGCATATTTTACCAGCGTTGCAATGTCGGGGGGCGTCAATTCGGCGAGCTGACCCAATAAAAGTCGCTTGTCGGAGTCGTCATTGAGCAATTCAGCTCGCCAGTGGTCGCGAAGAGACGTTCTTGGGCTATATTGTAACGACCAGCTAAGGCCACCCATCGCCGAGAGGGCCAGTAGAGCTAAACCAAAACTAAAACGCCAGTGAATGTTCATATGGTTAGGTAATTTGTGCGGACTAAGTCAATAAAAAAAAAACGTGCCTATTGTGCGGAATAATCGCTCGAAAGGCAAGGGCAGTTTAACCCACCGAAATACCTTACAAATTGCATTGACGAAAATCTGGCTTTACCCCCTTTTTTGCTGGTTCACCCAATCGATGGGTCCGATGAAGAGAGTTGGTTGCCGACATGTTTGGCTCTTGGGATGATTTTCCTCTACCGGTTGTTTCCACGAATGGTCAATATTCACGGTCACCTTTGTTGGCGGCTATTTACTAACGAAAGCCGCCTTGTCTCTCTTGGTAAAGGGATTCAGTCGCTTATTCTCCTAACTGGGGTTTGGGTCTTCCTCTCTCAACCGGCCTTCGCCCAGAAATTGGCAAGCCGATCGACGACGAAGCAAGAGGCTTTAGCAGCGATCCCTTTTGATAAGTTGAAAGAGTCGACACAAGCAGTTCTGCGAGAAGTCGTCAACAATTCGACTCTCCATCAAACCCTGCCAACGACCACGATCGAAAACGACCCCGATTATTATCTTTTCCTTATTCGAAACCCTGAGGTTGTTGTCAATATTTGGGAGCTAATGGGTGCGAGCAGGTTTGAAATTAAGAAACTGGCAGATTACCGATACGAAATCAAAGACTCAACAGGGGCCAAAGGTAAAGTACAGCTGATTTATGGATCGCCAAACCTCCATTTAGTCTATGCTGAAGGTTATTATGAAGGCCCGTTGTTCCGACGGAAAATTGTGGGAAAGTCGGTCTTTCTTCTTCGCTCAACTTATCAAAAAATGGCAGACGGTACGATTCAGGTCGTCAATAAAGCCGATGCTTTTGTCAAAGTTGAGGGAGGAGGAGCTGATTTTCTGGTCAGGGCACTATATCCTGTTTTTGAAAAAACGTCAGAACATAATTTTAATCAGATTATAAAGTTTGTAGAACGCCTTCATCGGACAGCGCAAAACAACGGGACTGGCATGGGGCAGCTTGCCCGTCGTCTTAGCAATGTTGCACCAACAGTGCAGAACCAGTTTGCAACACTTTCGGCCATGGTTCATGAAAAAGAGATTTTAACGGCCGTTACCACAAGAGAGGCCGAACCTGCCCTTGTTGAGTTGTCCACATCCGAGTTACCAGAGATGCTTACCTCAGGAGAGAAGAGATCGGCAAGCAACAAAACTCTGCCAAGTGAGAAATCTACAATTTCGACAACCAGACTCGAAACGGTACGTTTAGATTCAGCCACATTTCCCGAAAACGGCAAAGTAAAAACCGGGGAAAGTTGGAAACGCCTGACCGAAACGCTAAAACGAGAATTAGAAACCGAACGCCAGCAAGTAAGGTTACTTCCACCAGATCAAGAGGAAGAGGATGAGAGCGTTACTTTCGAAGGGGGTACGACCAAGGCGACTCTTTTTCGAAGAGGCTTTCTTTTACGTCGATAAGATTGGCACTGTTAAAGAGAGCACTTTGAAAGAAAAAGCTAGAGCTAGGTTGCCTCATTCTTTTTAATATTCCCCTTCTGCTCCGAGTCATCTTTTTTCATTTTTTTTGTGCGAGCTACTTTTTCCTGCCAGGCGAGCTCTTCTTTTAAATCTTGTTTTAGAAAGTCTCGCAGGCGGGTGTAGTCGCCAGCGAGTTGTGGCGGGAGATATCGGTTATTAAGAATCGCTTCGATAGAGGCGATCCCCTTTTTACGACTATCGACCGACTTTTTGTGCTCTTTCTGCAGGTCATATGCGTCTACCATTGCAACATGTAAAAAGAATTGGACGTTGTTGACTTGAACCATTTCTCGCTCCGTTGGAGCATATTTTTCGATAAGTCTTTCGATTTCGGCGAGCCCTGTGGCAGGTGCCAATGTCTGGGCAGCTGTCATGCCACGTTGAAATTCGGTCGCGCGGATTATCTCGGAATATTTAGCAAAAAGTAACGCTTCGTTTTGGGTATCAAGGGCAAGGATCTGGTCGATTGTCGTTTGGTAACTAGAGTGGGTTACGAGCCCGCCAATGGCAGAGAGTGCGCTGTCAAGGAGGCGAGCTTTCGCCAGGCCGGTTTCGTTCTTTGCCTTGGAAAAGGCTTCGTCACGCCGGAGTTTATTTTGTGCTCCTTGAGCTAAAAATCGCTCAACGGCAGAAATACCCCCTTCGCGATAGCCAGTTCGGGCAAAGGGACGTTCTTGGGTATCGAGTAACAAAATAACCGGGTAGTCGTTAACTTCAAATTTTTGTCCGAGCTCTTTGTTTTGGATTTTGAGCTTTTGAGTTTGCTCAATCTCTTGCGGAAAATCGACTTTGACCGGAACATATCGTTCACCAATTTTTTTCTGGAAATCGGTATTGCTCAAAATTTTTTCCTCTAGCTCAATCGACCAACCGTCCCAATCTGAGCCAGAGAAGCAGAGGAATAAATCTTTTTCTTGTGTCTTGGCAGCCTCTTTTGCCTTGAGATAGTCAGTCTGCCAAAAGCCTTCGTCTGCTCTAACAGAGGCTAGGCCCAAGGTCAAAGTAACGAGTGTTCCCAAAATAACTATCTGAAAAAATCGAGATCCCATCGGTGGCTCCTTTTTGCCGTACAATGCAAAAGGTAAATGTATTGTTATAAATGTGTTGTTAATAGGCTAGGATCAGAAGCGAATTCGCTCTTCGTTATCACGCCGATTATCTTATCAAAATAGAGAAAGATAAACGAGAGGCTTCCCCTGTCTGCACGGACGTATCCACGAGTCGCCCTTTCCTGTCGCTATTTTCGAAAAGATTTGTATCTATTTAGTTAGGTTTAGGGATTTCTACACCAGAAGGGCTCTAATTTAGAATTAGAAAGTTGGAATTAGAAAGAGAGTTAGAATTAGAAAGAGAGCCCAAGGTATTCCCTAGGCTCTCTTTAATTCATTGCCAAGTTATCAACAGGTTATTCGTTTGTTGATGTTTGGGAGGTAACGGTGACTATTTGTCCCCTTTTTTACCGTCCCCTTTTTTGCCATCTCCTTTTTTGGCATCATTCCCTTTTTGGGCATTCCTTCTCTCTTCAGCTTGACGGTTTCGGGCGAAAATTCCCTGTATTCGGGTTTTAAATGCTGCGCCCTGGGCCGCCATTGCTGGATCTCCATCTTTGACAGCAACGGCTGCATCAATAGCTTTAAGAGCTTCTGTTTCATTATCAAGTGCAATGTAAAAGTTGACCTTGGCCATGTAGGCTTCTTGAAGGGCTTTGCCCGTGGCACCACTACTGGCAATAAGGTCATCAATGTTTTTGAGACCTACTTCTGGATCTCTGGTACGGGTAGCTTTAGTAAGAACCTTTTTGAACTCGACCGCTTTTCTTTCTGCTACGAGAGGAGCACCAGCACCTTCGGCATCAAGAGAGATAACCTCGTCAACGAGTTCGGAATAGTGACTCGAAAAAGCGAGTTCGTTTCCAACAGCCTTAAGTGCCAAGGCGAGGTGTTTCGCTCGATCTGCCCCCGATTTTTCTTCGGCAGTTGCGAGTGCTTCGTCACGAGCAATTCGTTTTTCACGAAGTTCAGCCAGGTGCTCGTTGTACGGGACCGGACCACCAGGTTTGTAGCCAGTCTTGGCATACGGTTTACCAGTGGCATCAGCGAGAATAATCGTTGGGTACCCTCTGACATTCATCTCTTTTGCCATCGCGGCATTTTGAGCCCTCAATTCGTCGGAGAGAACTGTTTTTCTAGGAAAGTCGAGCTCGACAAGGACAAAGTTCTTTGGTGAAACATTCTTGAACTCGTCTTGGCTAAAGACTTCCTCATCAAGCTTAATGCACCAACCACACCAGTCGGAGCCGGTAAAGTCGATAAGAAGGTCTTTGCCTTCAGCAGCCGCTCTTGCCTTTGCCTTTTTCATGTCCGTTTCCCAGCCATCACTACCAGCAAAAACTGTTGGAATAGCCAAGGTGAAAACGGCAAGAAAGGTGAACATACCTTTCAGGAGGTCAGTTTTCTTCATCGTAAGTCCCTTTGAAACAAATTCGAATAAAACAAAAATTGACCGATTTTAGTCCCCGGTCACAGGATTGATGATAGATAAAGGGCGTTCAGGTCGGTTGAACAAGATTATCAGCAGCTTTTGAACCCGTTCTACTATGTACGTGCCAAAATGAGAAGGGTTCCCATTTTCCCAAGCGAAATACCCTAGCACGAGCCCAATATAACGAAAATAGATTTCCATTGCCTAGAGAAATTTTCGAATATCTTACGATTTTACAATAATTTCCTCAGAGATTCCCTCCGTATCAGATTTCTTCTCTTTACGAATCCCCCCCTGTTAGTATCTTAGGAGGCGAACAGGAAGAGTATCGATAGGTAAGGAAAATCCCCCTCATCGACCCTATTTTTACCCTGATTTTATCCTCTAAACTTTTATCTTCCAGTCTGGCAGTTTGTTAATTCAGTTTGTTAATCTGGGCGATCTGAAGGATAGATATCCATGGTAAATATGAGGCCGTTCCATTACCAATCGAGAGCCCTCTTCACTGGCGTGTTCCAGGTGACACATTTCTGATCGACAAATAAAAAGGAATAGGTATAGATGTCTACCCTTTCAAATCCTCATACACCAATAACGGCTCCTCATGGATCGACTCTGCAATGCAAGGGGTGGCACCAAGAGGCAGCAATGAGGATGTTAATGAATAACCTCGATCCAAATGTTGCTGAACACCCCGAAGACTTAATTGTCTATGGAGGTTCGGGTAAAGCGGCAAGAAACTGGGAGTCTTACCATGCAATTATTAATACCATGAAACGTCTTGAAAATGACGAAACACTGTTGGTTCAAAGTGGGAAGCCAGTCGCTGTTTTCCGAACTTATGAACATTCTCCCCGTGTGTTGATTGCCAACTCTCATTTGGTGCCGAACTGGGCGGACTGGAAAGAATTCCGACGGCTCGAGCAACTTGAGCTGACGATGTACGGCCAAATGACAGCCGGTTCATGGATATATATCGGTTCTCAAGGGATTCTTCAGGGGACTTACGAGACTTTTGCTGAATGTGCAAGACAACATTATGGTGGTACCCTGACCGGCCGACTCGTCGTTACTGGTGGCCTTGGAGGAATGGGTGGTGCCCAACCACTTGCGGCAACTCTTATGGGGGCTGCCTTTTTAGGGGTCGATGTTGATGAGACCCGTATTCAACGCCGTGTCGAGACGGGGTATTGTGACATCCTTTCCAGAGACCTTAACGAAGCTCTCTCTCTACTAGAGAAAGCAAAAAAGGAGGGTACTCCTCTATCGGTCGGCCTTGTTGGAAATATTGCTGAGGTTGTGCCAGAGCTTGTTAATCGTGGCATTTGCCCTGATGTTTTGACCGACCAAACTTCGGCACACGACCTGCGGCAAGGTTATATACCGGTCGGCTATTCACTGGAAGAAGCGGCAACGTTCCGCACTAACGATCCAGAAGGTTACGAATCGGCCGTTTTGGACTCAATGGAGGTTCATGTACGTGCCATGCTTGATCTGCAAAAACAAGGGGCTGTTACCTTTGACTATGGGAACAACCTCCGTGGTCAAGTTCACGATCTTCGAAATATGAAAGATGCCTTCGATTTTCCAGGTTTTGTGCCAGCCTTTATCCGTCCTCTTTTTTGTAAAGGTTCGGGGCCGTTCCGTTGGGCCGCCCTGTCGGGTGATCCAAATGATATCGCCGTGACCGATGCTGCCCTTCTCGAAACGTTTCCAGGGAACGAGTCCCTTGCCCGTTGGATTCACAAGGCCCAGGAGAAGGTCCAGTTCCAGGGGTTACCGGCCCGAATTTGTTGGCTTTCGTACGGAGAACGGGCTGAAATGGGGGCCAAGTTTAATTGGCTCGTTAAAAAGGGAAAAGTAAAAGCGCCGATCGTCATTGGGCGAGATCACCTCGATAGTGGTTCGGTCGCTTCGCCCAATCGCGAAACCGAAGCGATGAAAGATGGTTCAGACGCGATTGCCGACTGGCCACTTCTTAATGCAATGATCAACTCGATTAGTGGTGCTAGTTGGGTCTCGCTCCATCATGGTGGTGGAGTCGGTATTGGTTACTCGATCCATGCCGGAATGGTCTCTGTCGCCGATGGAACAACAATGGCCGATGAACGGCTTGAGCGGGTTTTGACTTGTGATCCAGGGATGGGAGTTGCCCGACACGCTGACGCTGGTTACGAGATAGCCAAACAGACGGCTCGAGACTTGGGAGTCGATATTCCCATGTTGAAAAAGTAGTTTTAGGGTCCTTCGTCTTGCTAGCTTCTCCTTAAGCTGAGGCCGTGGAATTTGTTCCCCTTTTATTTTCTTGATTAGCCCTAAGAAATTTGCCTATAAGGGCGGACTAATAACGAATGACAATGACAAACCATATTTCTTTAAGAAGTCTTTATAAAGACCTCAAGAGCCGAATTGATGAGCTGGGCAAGAATCCTGAGCCTGTTGTTCGGTCGCGCCAGGTTGTTCAGCGGGCAATCGAAGATGGCAAAGCCTACTACGGCATTAATACCGGTTTTGGTATTTTAGCGCAGAAGCGGATTAACAGCGACGAGTTGGGGCAACTTCAGCGGAATCTGATTTTAAGTCATGCGGTCGGAGTTGGCGACTTTGTTTCCAAAGAGATCAGCCGCCTTATGCTCAAACTGAAAATACATGCCCTTGGACTTGGTTTTTCAGGAATTTCTGTAGAGACGTTTGAGCAACTTATAACGTTGGCCCAACATGACCTGGTGCCAGCCATACCCAAACGAGGCTCGGTCGGCGCTTCGGGTGATCTTGCTCCGTTGGCCCATTTAAGTTTGCCACTTCTGGGGCTCGGTGAGGTGTGGAACGAAGCCGGTACAGCGACGATTCCGACAGCAGAGATCTTTACACAGAAAAAAATCTCTCCGATCGACCTTCAGGCCAAAGATGGTCTTTCGCTCATTAACGGGACACAGCTCATGTCGGCTCACGGTGCTTATGTGCTAGAGAGAGCTTTGCGACTTGTTTCGATGGCCGATATATTGGCAGCCCTTTCTCTGGAAGCGCTCCAGGGAAGTGTCGCACCGTACGACGCGCGAGTTCACGAAATTCGTCCCCACGCCGGCCAACAGCAGGTGGCGCAAAACCTTCGTAATCTCCTTGCCGGTAGTGAAATCCTCGAATCTCATCGTCATTGTGGTAAAGTTCAAGACCCCTACAGCCTCCGTTGTATTCCTCAGGTTCATGGCGCTAGTCGTGAAAGTTTGGCCTATTGTCAGGGTGTTGTGGAGACCGAGATCAACTCGGTGACAGACAATCCACTCGTTTTCCCAAACGGCGACATTATTAGTGGTGGTAATTTTCATGGCCAACCATTGGCACTTGTACTTGACCAGGCGGCGATCGCCCTTGCCGAGCTGGCCTCGATTTCGGAACGTCGGATTTACCTTTTGCTTGAAGGGCACGATGGTTTGCCGACCCTCCTGATGAAAGAGACCGGTATTAATTCGGGTTTTATGATCCCCCAATATACGGCTGCGTCGCTCGTCTCTGAAAATAAAGTCCTTTGCCATCCTGCCTCTGTCGATTCTATACCGACGTGCCTCGGTCAAGAAGATCATGTCAGTATGGGCTCTATCGGTGCAGTCAAGTTGTTGCAAGTCCTTGAGAATGTCGAGCATATCTTTGCGATTGAACTTCTCACCGCAGCACAAGCACTTGATTTCCGTCATCCCTTACGGCCAGGTCATGGTGTCGAGCTTATGCACCGACATATCCGTCGCCAAATCCCTCACCGTGAAGCCGATTATATTTTTCAAGACGAACTCCATGAAGCGCTCTCGATTGTTCGCTCCTGCACTGTTTTAGACCTTTTCGCCGAACATAATATTGAGGTCGTCTAACCGTGACTCTTCTTAAAAATATTAAAACGCTTTACACCTGCCCTCTCCATGGAGAGGCCAACGAAATCGGAACGATCGATCATGCGGCGATCGTATGGCATGGCAGAAAAATCATCTGGGTAGGCCAGGAGGCAGACCTTCCTGCCGATCTCCCTCACACCGAAGAGGTTATTGACGCTAAAGGGCAGATTGTCATTCCGGGTTTGGTCGATTGTCATACGCACCTTGCATTTGGTGGATGGCGGGAGAACGAATTTGCCATGAGATGCCAAGGGGTTGGTTATCTTGAAATTGCGAAAAGAGGTGGTGGAATTGCCTGTTCGGTCGAACAGCTTCGTGGGGCGAGTGAAGAGACTCTTTTGGCCCATTGCCAGGAGCAGTCCCAAAAAATGGCAAAGTTGGGAGTGACGACGATCGAGTGCAAGTCGGGGTATGGCCTTTCAACCGAGTCTGAATTAAAGACCCTCCGTGTTTATCAACAACTTTCCAAAATTGTCCCTCAAACAATTGTCTCGACATTCTTAGGGGCCCACGTCGTTCCTACAGAGTACAAAAGAGACCCTGATGGTTACCTTGACCTGTTGTGTGAAGAGTTGTTGCCTCAGGTCGCCGAGGAAAAACTAGCGACCTTTTGTGATGTTTTTGTGGAAGAGGGAGCCTATTCGATAGATCAGGGGCGCCGCTTTTTAACCTGTGGGCAGAAATATGGTCTAAAGGCAAAGCTTCACGTTGATCAACTCACCTCGGGAGGTGGAGCCGAGCTTGCTGCCGAAATGAGAGCGGTTTCGGCCGATCATTTAGAATTTGCTTCTGAAGAGGGGATTGAAAAAATGGTAGAGGCGGGTGTCGTCGCCGTTAATCTACCCCTCGCTTCCCTGTATCTGAAACAACCACCTCTTGACTCACGAAAATGGATTCGTGCCGGTGGCAAAGTCGCCGTAGCAACCGATTTTAACCCAGGTAGTGCGCCGAGTTACCACTTACCTTTAGCAATGATGCTCTCTTGCGTTATGAGTTACATGACCCCGGAGCAATCTCTTAAGGGGGCGACGATTTATGGGGCGAAAGCGATCGGCCTTGAGGAAGAGATAGGCTCTCTTGAGGTTGGTAAGAAAGCTGACCTTGTCATTTTAGATTCGCCTTCGATCGATCATTGGCTTTATCATTTTGAACCGAATCGGACTTCGGACGTTTTTATTTCGGGAAAACAAGTTGTTGCCAACGGTGACCTTGTCTAGATCAGTTGTCTAAAACGTTCTAAAACATATTTGTTGGCAAATTGGTTTTGAAAGAATGGGTTTGTTTGAAGATTGTTGAGTTACGTCTTACTTGATCGATGGCTTTGTTATGAGTACTGAATTTTCGCTCTCCTCTGTCGCTAAGATCCCGCTGGTTTCAACAACAGAAGCCGATCGGCGTCTGGGACATTGGATTTCTCGTCCTTTAAGTATCGAAGAGGTCGATTGGGCCAAATATCAGTTTGCCTTGGTCGGCTTTCCCTGTGATATTGGTGTTGGCCGAAATGGAGGACGTGTCGGTGCAGCGAATGCACCAAACGAAATCAGAGAGCAACTCTATAAAATGACCCCCGATGTGCGATTAGAGGGTCGGTTTGAAAATATTTTGTCTCGTACGGTCGATTTGGGTAACTTGTCGTTGGCACAAGCCTCGTTAACTACGCTGGGAAAGGTCGACCCTTTTGCGTTACCGATGGAAGAAGCTCAGGAAAAGCTAGGGGCAATCGTCGCCTTTTTGTTGTCACGAGAGATTGTGCCGATCATTTTGGGTGGTGGCCATGAAACGGCTTATGGACATTTTTTGGGATACCAGAAAGCTCAAAAAGAAGTGTCAATCGTTAATTGGGATGTCCACACCGACGTTAGGCCGTTGAAAAGAGGGAAAGAGAATGAAGTCAAAAAAGGGCATAGTGGTTCACCATTTCGTCAGGCCCTTTTTTTAGAGAATTCTGTCTGTTCTAAGTATAGTGTTTATGGTCTTAACCCCTTTGCTGTTGGGCAAGATCAACTCGACTTTTTGCGCGAGCCAAAGAGAGAGTATGCCTTTTGTGAGGAGGTAACCGACGAGTTTATTGAGAAGGTTTATCGTAACATGGACTCTCCTCAAATGGTGACTTTCGACATGGATTCTGTCGATCAAGCCTTTGCACCAGGTGTGAGTGCCCCGGCAGCGGTGGGGCTTTCAAAAGAGCGTTGGCTCAGGGTGGCCTATTGTGCTGGCCGGTCCAAAATGTGTTCTTCGTTTGATCTTGTCGAGATCAATCCACGAGTTGATATTGATCGGCAAACGGCCCGTTTGGGAGCGCTTACGATTTGGAAAATATTCCAAGGGCTCTCTGAGCGGTAGTCAAGAAGAAGCCAATTTTGGATGGGGCACTTTTGGCCAAAAGTAGATACTAAAGGGACGAGGGTGATATCTCGCATTCTTTTTACTTTCCCTAGACTGTCCTGGGTCTCACAGAAGCCCTCTTTTCCCCAGGTTCGTTTAGGGAGGATTGAGAGCGAGTCAGTTTCTGCCACCTGAGTACCGGAAAGGAGCAAGAAAGTGAGTAATATCTTCAAAAAACATCCAAAAATTGGCGAAAACAGGGCGATTTTTCTACCCCTATTGGTGGCGTACAAACAGCAAAAGAAGTGTTTTGGATTTACCAAGCGAAACACAAACGAGATTTCGCATCATTTAACTGACCAAAAGAAATGGGTTGACAAAGGGGCTGACAACGGGTGCTAGCTGTGAAGGTTTGGTAAGAATACCAAGCGTGTGTCAGTTTGGTTTGCGATAGCGAGTGAGTGTAAGTTGTTTTCTGCCATGAAGATAGTTAAACTCTTTGAAGTTCTGGTCAACAAAATGGATATGTGTTTGAAACGTAAGGGGCCATCGAAAGAGAGTGTACAAATTGCCCACACATTGAAAGCTGTTGATTTATTGGGAAATGTCTAAAGACGCTGTTTTTCTAGGTTACTAGTTCGTATATAATTGGTATTTGTCTGTGCAGAGAAATTTGTTTTGATTTTCGATTTATAAAAGGAACGACAGAATGCGTTTTCGACTATTTGTTTTGGGAGCCTGTTTTTTGGGGCTTACCTCGAATATCTCGGCTCAAGAGCTAAAAACTCTCGGTGATAAGGCAAGCTATACCATCGGATGCCAAATCGGCAAAGAGATGCTAGCCGATGGAGTTGATCTCAACGGCGAGTTAATTGCCAAAGGGCTCCTGGACACTCTTGCAAAGAAGGAGCTTCTCCTAACCGATGCAGAAATGCAAGAGGCCATAACAGCTTTTCAAGAAGAACTACTCAAACAACAGGAGGCTCAGCGGGCTGCCATGGCGAGCGAACAAAAGACAAAAGGAGATGCTTTTTTGGCAACCAATAAGGCAAATGCGGGCGTAGCTGTTACAGCCAGTGGCCTACAGTATAAAATCCTCAAGGCGGGTACAGGTCCTAAGCCGACCCAAAGTGACACAGTCAAAGTCCACTATGTGGGTACTCTTATTGATGGAACAGAGTTCGATAGTTCGGTTCGTCGTGGACAACCGGCTACCTTTGGTGTCACTCAAGTGATTCCAGGTTGGACAGAGGCGTTGCAACTCATGCCGGTCGGTTCGAAGTGGCAAATTGTCCTCCCTAGCAATATCGCTTATGGTCCTCGGGGATCGGGGCCAATCCCTCCAAACGCAGTTTTGGTTTTTGAGGTCGAGTTACTCGAAATTGTTAAATAACAATTTTTTTGTTATAGTAGGGCAGATAGAAGTAAAAGGCCAGCTTTTTTACAAGGCTGGCCTTTTTGTCGTTTAGAAACAGTGGTTTCTGTAACCGTCAACAGACTTCCTCTTCATCCAATTTTAAGGTGACAGGCTCCTTTTAATTCTGGATTTTTACAGAAAGGCAAGCCATAATAGGCTGGTATTCTTGGATGCCAGCCTCTCGCTGAAAGAGAACATTTTAAAGCCATAGGGTAGAAGTCTTTATGATGACAAGTCATTATCTTGTCACTCATTATTCCGTATTTAACTAAAAAACAACATTGAAAGATCGTCACATGAAAATGTTGCTTGGCTCTTTATTGATTGCAGGTGGAGCAGCGATGGCCTATATGGGCCCCTATTGCTCTGAGGGTAACTGTCCAATCCAGACAGCTCTTTGGGGTGGTGCCACAGAGAGCTCTTGCCCCATAGCCCCCGCGAACATTGTACATAAGAAAAATCTCTTCACTTCCCTGCCCTTTCCTGAGGTACCACAAGATAAGTCCGACGAAAAAGAAAAAGCACTTGATCGCCTTAAGAAGCTTAAGGTCGCTTTAACCTTTAATGATAAAGGTCAATTGACCAAAGTCGATTTTCGTAAAATCTTGTTTGAAGGTGACGATCTGAGAAGCCTTAAACATTTTCCTTATCTTGATACAGTTTTGCTGAAAGGCCCTCAGGTTACCGACGAAAGTCTCCTCCTTTTTGTGAATCATAAGAGACTTAAAACGATAGGTTTAGAAGATGGTTCAATTACCGATGAAGGCCTTTTAACACTAGCAAAGATTCAATCTCTTGAGAGCTTACGACTTCACCGGACCGATGTTACCGATCAGGGGATGAAGACATTAGCGACTTTACCAAAACTAAGAGCGGTCTTATTACCAAAAACAAATATTGGTGATGAAGGTTTGCGTTACCTGAGTCAGGTAGAAAACTTGCAGGTCTTAGATATCCGGGAGTCGGTGCAGGTTACGAACCAGGGGATCAACTATTTAGCCACTTGCAAAAAACTGAAAGACCTCAAATTTTATGGGAGGCAGATCACAGATGGCGCAATGGAGGGGGTCTCAAAAATGAAAGAACTTAAGGTTTTGGGGCTCTACCGGACAAATATTTCAGATGAAGGAATGGTCGCTTTACGACAGCTTGAGAAGCTTGAACAGGTTTACCTCTTTGAAACAGCTATCACTGACGTCGGAATTGCTGAACTACAAAAATTCAAAGGGATGAAACGCCTTATGTTGAGAGGTAGTTACATAGAAGACGAAGGGCTCAAAAGTTTTGCCCATATGGAAAAACTCACCGACCTGGATCTTAGTGAAACCTTGACCTCAGACCTTGCCCTTATCCACCTTGGTGACCGCCAAAAGTTAGATAAACTCAATCTGTGGTCGACTGATGTTACTAGTGAGGGGCTGGTGACCATTGCAAAATTTCAGGAGCTTAAATGGCTCAACCTTCAAAATACCCAGATAACCGACGAAAATATGCTCGAACTGACCAAGCTACCAAACCTGGAGTGGCTGAACCTCGGTCAAACGAGGCTCACAGATGAAAGTTTGAAGGTATTATCTCAGTTAACGAATTTGAAAGACCTTGATCTCAGCTTTACCCAAGTTTCATCTGAAGGCCTTGAGCAACTCCGCAAGACGCTGCCTAGTACCAAAATTATTGGCCCCTAGTTTCAGTTAGGAGAAGAGAATCCTGTAAGGGGATGTTTCTGCCTCTTTCTTAGAATAAGGTCCGTTTATACCTGTTTTTCCAATTATTTGGCGGACAGGTTTTTTTTGTTTTTCCGCTTTCCTTATGAAAATTAGGAGATGGTCTGATTTAGTAAAGTATGTTTAAGGGCCTGCTTCTCACTGTAAAAACAGGTTTTACCATTCTAAATATTCGCAACTAATGACCAAAATGATGTCAACCCAAAAGGACGACGAAACGAGAGAGATATTGGAGCAGCTTCTACAGAAGGATAACCCGCTCTATACACTACCGACAGTGGCAGTTGAGGTTTTGCGCCTTACCGAACAAGAGTCGATAGACGTTCGAGCTCTCAAAGAATGTATTGAGAAAGATCCAGCCCTAACCGCCAAAATTTTACGGGTTGTCAATAGCTCTATCTATGGTTTTACAAGGACGATTACGAACCTTAATGAGGCTTTGGCCCTTCTAGGGACGAAACCACTCAAACTTTTAGTTTTAGGGTTTAGCTTACCCGACGGCCTCTTTCGTGGACAAAACGAGGAACTGCTAGCGAACTATTGGCGCGATTCGCTGGCGAGGGCAATCCTAGCGCGTAAAATCTGCCAATACTTCCAGCTTCCAGAAGAGGATGAGGCTTTTCTTGTCGGCCTTCTTTATTCGATCGGCCAGCTTATGTTATTGCAAGAGTTGGGGGAGCCTTATTCAACCTTTTTAATTCAAGTGTTAGAGCAACGTTTGCCTCTATGTGAACAAGAGATAGATACTCTAGGATTTGACCATGTCGTTTTCAGTGCCAAACTACTCGAAAAATGGCACCTCCCACAAGAAATTGTTAAGGCTGTCTTTTTAGCCAGTTGCTCTCCTGTTTTCTCAAAAGAAGGAGATGTTGAGGAAAGGTTAGCGGCCGTTGTTTCATTATCGAGCCACCTTGTTGACTTTCTGTTCCATCATCAGAGTGATCGATCAGTCACCATTACAGAGATGTTAGAAAATCAATTTGACACGAAATGGGAAGATTTTTCGGCCCTCTTTACTGACTTTCAGGACAGCCTTTATCAGCTTGCCGATGTTTTGGATATCCAACTTGTCGAAAAAGGGGATTCTCCCCTTGCAATTGTTCAGGCTCATCATCACTTAAGTCAGCTTGCTGAAGAACTGGCGTTAGAAAATATCGGAAATCAGCCCGAGAAAGAAGAGGGGCTTCTCAAAGAGGCGAGCCGTCTGGCAAATACCATCAAGAATTTTTCTCAATTGTCAGAGAAAACTGAAAAAGTATTACCAGAATCAGAAGGGAAAGTTCAAACCGAAGGTAGATTTTCAGAGAAATCGACTGCGCCTGCTCCGTCCCGAAGTTCCTCAGATAACGGGCAATCTAGTGGCAGCTCTAAGTCCAATGGCTACGACTATGCCTCTGAGTCGGTCGTTTTGGGGAAAGTTCGACAAGCACTTCAAAAGAGCCGCAAGGAGAAAGAAGGTCTTTGTGTTCTTGCTATGGCGTGGGAACCTCTCTCTGAGTATCTATTGGTGAACGGTCCACAGGGCCTGACTACTCTTTATCAGATGTTGAAAACGGTATCAACTAGTATCGACCAAGAAAACAGCGATTGTCTAGAGGTAAGAGAAGGTGAATATCTTCAAACTCTGGTCGGTTACGATCGGCAAAACGCTAATCAATATGCCAAAGAGTTGCTCGCAAAAATGGAACACTGTACCTTAAAGGTAACGGCCTTGCATTTTCCAGAAGAGTTGCATTTATGCGTAGGGATTTCTTCTCTGAGCCAAGTTCCTAAAAACTTTCCAGCACAAGAAATGGTTGAAAAGGCACAACGATGTCTTTATGCGGCAAGGCAGACTGGTGGACATGGGGTTAAAAGTATCGACCTTGTTTGATTGCTCTTCTTGAATCTTTTTTTTAAGTAGTTCTTGCCCGACAAAAAAAGATTTTGCTTATTGCATGCGCAACGTTTTAAGAGTCTCTTCAAGTTGTTGATGGCTCTCAGCGATCCCCGAAAAAATCAGTGTTTTGCTTATAGGATCAAAAGTCATTGCTACTTCGGTAGATAAAGTCGCTTTTAATCGATCGGTTAGACGAGAAGCTTCAGTGTACTTTTCAACGAGGTCACCGACTTGGTAGAACTCAAGGAACTTTAGTTGGTTAGGGCTCGTCGGTGTTGTCAGATAGATCCCTTTGGGACCAAGGGGATAAGAAACTAGATTCTCCGATTTACAGAGTAAATCGATGGCCTCCCGAAGAGTGTTTTCCTTCGTTGGAAAGAGGATTTTCCGTTCTCCTGTGCGAAGTTGAGGTAAAACATTTTCCCAGTCGACCAATATCGTAGCCCCAGTCTGTTTGAAAAAGCTCTGTGAGACGGTCGTCAAGTTTTGGGGTACCATATGATCGGTAGTAACCGTTAAGTTTAAAAGGGCTTCTTGTTGGTTCTGAAGGTATTCAAGGGAATAGCGGTCGAGTGATTGGCTTGTTTTACGGTCGATCCCTCGGGCTGATCGCAGTTTTTCCAAGAAGAGAACAACGAAGTTCAAGTGTGCAATCTCTTTACCAACGGTTAGAGTTTGAGTTTTTTTATTAAGATTTATGAACGGATTTGCAGTAAGTTCGTTCGCTGCTTTTTCCGAAAGAGCAGGGTCTCTCCAATGTTTTTGAAAAGGTTGCAGAAGAGAAAGAAGGTCGGCGTTGCTTTCTCCACCACTTGTTACCAGATCTTCGACTAAATAGGCACTTTGTTTCTTTGGATCTGTTGAAACAAGGAGCCAGTAGTGTCGCCTTGGTTCGAGTTGGAGCCCCTCTTTTTGTAGGAGTTGTCCGAAGAGCTCTCCAAGAGTTGTTTCTTGTTGTTGTAGAGAAAAAGTTTTTTGGAAGAGCTCTTGTTTTTCAATATAAAGTTCTGATGAAATTGATACGGGAGCCCCGGTGATCTGAGTAAATAGATCGAACAATTGAGATAGCGTCGTTTCTGAAAAATCGATTTTGGGCATAGAAAACTGAAGGCGACGCTGTAGATCGATCGGGGTTAAAAGTGGAAATGAGGAATGGTTTGTTTCTAAGGGAGTTTCAGGTGTTGCATCCGCCTGATTTAGATTAGTCTCTGTCTTTTTATCTATTTCGTCCTCGTTAACTCGTCGACTGTTTTGTTCCCTCACCTGGGTTAGGAATTGACTATCCTGCTCAAGGAATGATTGATACTGGCCAAGCAGGCTTGTTTGGCCAACCATTTTTTCACGTTGCGTTTTTTCTTGTTTGGCCGCTTCTTCCTCAGCCTTAACGATCTTGTCCTGTTCCTTAATGAGAGTCTCTAGTTTATTGAGAGGATTCCCCATAAGCTCCTCAGTTTTGGAATCTGTACTTTCTTCAAGTTTGGTTTGATTTGCATCCTCTTTCGTACTTTGGATCGTAGTGCCTGCCCCTTCTTCCGAAGTTGTGCCCCGATCAACAGTAATGCCCGAAGTCGTCTCTTTATCAACGGAGCCTTTTTTTACAGGTTTTGAACCTTCATCGGTTTTCTTAACAGAGCCCTGCTCTTGGTCGACTCTCTGCTGTTCATTCTGATTAAGCTTTGAGCCGACTTGACTAGGATCGTTCTGAGCGAGTGGTTCTTCGTTTGTCGCTGTCAATGAAAAATAGAGAATCCCGGCTAAAAGGGTTGAGCCAACAGCGAAGCCACCCCCTAAAAAAACCCACTTTGTTGAAGAAGAGGTAACCGGAGCCGGTGACGTAGGGAGGGCTGGCGACATGGGCTGAGTCGCCTCTTCGCTCTCTTTCTGATTTCTGGAGGTCTGGATCGTCTGCTCTGGAGAAGTTGCTGGTTTTGCAGCCGTTCGTTGTGCCAAATCCGCTTGCAAAATTTTGCCCTGATCCAACAACTCTTGTTCGGTTGGGATTTGCATCATACTCGAACACTTTGGACAGGAGACAATTTGGCCCAGTAGGGCCAAGTTTTTTACCCGAATGTTCGCCTGACAAGTTGCACAGTGTGTAATGATTTCTTCCACAAATCGACCTTTTTAGAGGACGTCTAAGAGATAAGGACGTTTTCTAGGTTTATTATACCTTATGACTACTGGAATACCTTAGGTAATAGTTGTTTTTTTCTTTTCGCGGCGTTGCGAGTCGTTACAATAATTTTTCGCCCTTGTTTTTCTACCGAGCTATCCGAGGGATTGCCAGGAGGTACCAACCAAACAAGCTTCTGGTCTGTTTCATTTGCCTTGAGAACGGTGGTCACCGGATTTCCTTTCATGACAATCGTTGTCAATATGTCGGCTAGGCTAACCCCCTGTTGGTCAAAATCACGGATCTGTTGATTCTTGGTGATCCCCTCCTCTTTGAGGTCTTGTCCCAATATTTCGATCTCAAACGGGGGATCCAAATGGGGATAAGCGGCGTTCACGACCTCTTCAACCTCTTGTAAGGACAGCTCAAGTGATTTTTGTCCGAAAGATATTGTAAATTCTTTCTCAAGTAGTTTTGTAAGTGTTAATTGTGAAGGAGCCGTTGCTGATACCCTGGGGTCTGTGATGATCACATTCGAGTTTCGTGGTTGCCAAACAAGAAGCTCGGCCCCTGCCAAAAAGTTATGGAGTGAGTTTTCGGGTAAAATGACATTTGAAACCATCTGATCCTCTTCGGTTCCCAAGCGTACATTAGAGGCGAGAAATCGGAGCATCTGAGGTATGCGAATTGCTAGTTTGCGCCAATGTGGGTCGGGTGTAAGAGAGATAAGATAGTCTTCAACCCCATCCGGAATAGCAATAAAACGGGGGGAAAATTCCTGGACTAATTGTCGAGCTGGTTTACTTAAAGTTCCCTCAAAACGTATCTCAGCATAGACGTTTTCAGCTGAATGAATCGTCAGCAAAGCCCCCTGAAGCTCTTCACCAAAGAAATCTTCGAGTGGTTTTTTCAATAGTTCTAAATCTCCTTCAAAGAGCCGATATCCACTTCCAAAGAAATATCTCGGCGAAAAAAGGGCTGTAAAAAGCATTCGCGAGTCAGATTTTTGAAGAAGTTTTTGAAGCTCACGTCTTAGAAGAGGTGGTACATTCGGGGCTTCCTCAAGGCGGAGAACATCGTCTGGATTTCCCAATACAAAGGTCGAAACTTCAGCAGATTTTGGAATCCAGAAAGCCGTCTCGCCTTGTTGGAAAAGGCGGTTTTCGGTATTTTGAGGCAGCTCGAGCTTGCCAAGCAAATCAGCTCTTTTGTAACTCTTTTTCAGCTTAATTCGGTAACCAAGTCGTAAGAAATTGTCTTGATCATGGTGTACCGAAACGACTATTTGACGAAACTCTTCAAGAGAAAATTTTGTTTTTTCTTGAAGCTCGCTTTTCCAACTTTCTAGCTGAGGGCCTAATGCGCGTAAAATAAGAGTTCCTTCAGGTGATTCGAAGAGTTGGTCGACTCGAAGAACGCAATAGACCTGAGCCCCGGGCAAAACATTCGTCAAATCGATTGGCTGTCCTTGAAAGGGAGGAGCCCATAACATGTGGCCATCATCGGGTAGGAAGGTTGTCTCTTTAACTGATTCTTGTCCACTTTGTTTCTTCTTTTCTTCAATTTGTTGGCGTAATTGGGCAAGTTCTTTCGTATTGACGGTTGATGGCGTTTCCTTCTTTTTAGGCTTTTCAGAGGTGAGAAAGACCGTTAGGCCGGCCAAGAGACCAACCAGTAAAATTCCACTACCTGCCCCGAACCATAGAAGTGGGCTTTTGGTTGTTTCCTTTTTTGAAAATCGCTCTGCAATCGTTTGGGGTTCTTCCCATTGAGGGCTCTGGCTCTGTGCCTTGAGAGTTGGTGTTGTAAGCCATCGGTTATCAGAAATACTCTCTTCGTGGTTAAAGCTATCTTCTTCCTCGTCAAGCATCTCTAATGAAAAGCTCTCGTGGGCAAACCGTCCATCGTCTTTTGTCTGTTGTTGAGAAAAACCGACGTTGAG
The DNA here is from genome assembly GCA_028066335.1 of Pirellulaceae bacterium. Taxonomy (GTDB): domain Bacteria; phylum Planctomycetota; class Planctomycetia; order Pirellulales; family Pirellulaceae; genus JALCBQ01. The sequence goes on along the minus strand of JALCBQ010000021.1, from coordinate 12,035 downwards.
TGCTTGCTCAATTTTATCGAGTTGTTCTTTGGTCAGAAGGTCATTTTTATGGAGAGTCGCCCCGAGAGAGGCGGCTTCTGGAAGCCCTCCCTGTTTTCGATACTTTGTATAAAGCTGTTGACATTGTTCTTTAGAAAAAATGCCGAGGCGAATAGTGAGTGCCCAAAAGTGTTCAACTTCGTTCATACAATTTGAATATCACTTGGAGAAATTTAAAAGGCTGATCGTTATCTCTCTAAAGTATCAAGAGGTAAGCCACCGACAATCTACACTGAATGGGGACAAAAGTCAAAAGTTGTTCCTCGGCGAGGTTGACCTGTTTCGATAAAGGGACTATTTGATGATAACCTGAATTTTCCCGTAAAATCTCAAAAGATGGTATGGCAGAATAGATCTTTGAGGGTAATATAATGAAATTCACCTAGTGGGCCGTTCCGGCCCATTAAGTATTATTTTGGTTGATAATTTACACCAACGGGATTGGGAGCTTTGGACTATCAATGAGCTGTAAAACGGTTTCTTTTTGAAATATTTTGGGTGTTTGGTTTCCTCACCCCTTTATTTCATAGAGGTATCAATTTAGTGCTTGAAAGTCAAAGCTGTAGAGAGGCCGATCCACCTTGATAAAGGTTTTATAAATGAAGGCTTTTGAAGCTGTTCGGCATTATTTCGACACGGCGGCGAACTACCTTGATCTGCACGATGACATTCGAGGTCTATTACTTACCCCTAAAAGAGAGGTTCAGGTTCAAATACCTGCAAAGCTTGATGATGGCCGAATCGTCTCTTTTTTAGGTTACCGAGTTCAGCATAACAATTCACGTGGCCCCATGAAGGGTGGATTACGCTTTCATCCTGCAGTTGATCTTGATGATGTCCGATCGCTTGCCACTTTAATGACGTGGAAAACCGCCGTTGTTGATATTCCTTATGGTGGGGCCAAGGGAGGGGTTGCTATCGATCCCCGTGCCCATAGCCGTACTGAAATTGAGAGTGTAACTCGTAGCTTTATCGATCAAATTCACGATGTTGTCGGGCCAGTGACCGATATTCCTGCCCCTGATATGGGAACAGGTGCCGAAGAGATGGCGTGGATTCGAAACCAGTGGGAAAAATACCATGGCTTCAATCCGGCGTGTATTACCGGAAAACCGGTTGAACATTATGGTGCTGTCGGTCGTGAAGAGGCGACTGGACGGGGAGTCGGCATTCTTATTGTCAAAATGTTGGGACGCCTTGGACGTAAGGCGAACGAAACACGGGTCGCTATTCAAGGATTCGGGAATGTCGGGATTCATGCGGCCAAATATCTTCACGAAGCCGATTTTAAAGTTGTCGCTGTGAGCAATGTTGGCGGAGGTTTTTATAATGCGGATGGGCTCAATATCCCTGAAATGCTTACTTATAATTTTGAAAATGGGAATACAATTGAAGGTTACGAGAAGGCGACAAAAATCACCAACGCAGAGCTCTTGGAACTTGACGTTGAGCTACTTGTTCCGGCTGCCATTGGGGGTGTTATCACTAAAGAGAATGCGCCGCGTGTAACAGCCTCTCTCATTGTTGAAGCGGCAAATGGCCCTGTCGATCCGGGGGCTGACGAGATACTTGAAAAAAATGGTGCGATCGTTTTGCCCGATATTTTGGCCAACGCTGGTGGTGTAACGGTCAGTTATTTTGAATGGGTGCAAAATCTTCAACATTATTCATGGGGACTAAACCGAGTCCGTCAGGAACTTGAGCAGGTTCTTGCCCGTGCCTTTGAAGAGGTGTGGCAAGCTTCGCGAGAATACGAGGTGCCTCTTCGAACGGCTGCCTATATTTTAGCGATTAAACGGGTTAAGCGGGCGACAGAACTCGCTGGCTTTAGCTAACGGTGAGTTTTTGCTTTTAGGTTAATCTGCAAATAGAAGGCTTTTTCTATTGGAACGAAAGAGAGCAAAGATAAAATGGCATGGATTGAAACAATTTCACCCCAGAATGCAACGGGAAAACTGGCCGAACTATACGAGCAAATTAAAACCCCTGATGGACATATCGACAATGTTCTAACGATCCACAGCCTTCGTCCACGGACTCTTGCTGCTCATTTAGCACTCTATAAAGCAGCGATCCACAGTCGCCCCAATGATCTTTCTCCACGTGAGCGCGAGCTTGTCGGAACTGTTGTTTCGGCCCTTAATGGATGCCATTATTGCAAAGAGCATCATCAGGCTGGCCTAACTCGTCATTTAGATAATGACTCTGCACTCGCTGATGAGTTGGTTCAGGCGGCCACTGGAAATGTAGCAAGCGAAAGCTTAACGGCTCGGGAGAAGGCACTCAGTCTGTACGCTACAAAGTTAACCCGGAGTCCGGAAGAGATGGTTGAAGAAGACATCCTTCCATTACGTGAGCATGGGCTCTCTGAGGCAGGTATATTGGACTTAAACCAGATTGTTGCTTACTTCGCTTATGTTAATCGAATGGTTCTTGGCCTCGGTGTTGATATTCACGGTGAGCCCCTTGGTCTTCATCCTAGTGAGGATGAAGAAGGTTTTCGACATTCCTAGTTCATAAAGCAGAGCTTTTTGCCTATGTAGTTGCCGTTTTTTAATAGGCTGTTGCAAGGTTCTTGGGTAGCTTGCCCGCTTTGCGGTCACTAATGACTTTGGGTAAAGTTACACAAAAATAATCGACCATTTCTGGGGTAATTTCCAGGTGAGTTACAAGACGTATTTGCTGTTTTCCCATAGCTAAAGCTCGAATTTTTCTCTCTTCTAAAAGTCCAACGAGTTCAGCCGCTGTGGCAAGAGCGGGGTCGACCTCAAAAAGGACGATATTCGTTTCTGGCCCTCTGCCGACAAGGGAGAGTCCTTCCTCTTGGTTGATCGCTTTTCCCATTTCTTGCGCTGCGTGGTGATCTTCGACAAGGCGCTTACGATGGTGTTTTAGGCTGTAAAGAGCTGCCGCTGCTAAAAGCCCTGATTGACGCATACCGCCCCCTAGGACTTTACGAATTCTCCGAGCGCTGGTGATCGTTTTTTGAGTGCCCAGGAGGACAGAGCCGACGGGGGCGCCGAGCCCTTTGCTAAAACAGAGGCTCACCGTATCAAAATGTTCTGCCCATTGAGATACAGAAATATTGGTCGCTGCCTCGGCGTTAAATAAACGCGCACCATCAAGATGCATTGCCAACCCATTTTCTTTCGCCCAATGGCTAATTTTTTCGACTTGCTCAATTTGCCAAAGGGTTCCCCCACCACGGTTATGCGTATTTTCTAGCACAACAAGGCGCGTGTTACAAAAATGAGGATCGTCTCGTTTGATTTTTTCCCTGAGTTGATCGATGTGAAAGATGCCAAATTCGCCATCAATTGGATCGACTGAAGCACCTGCCAATTGGGCATAGCCTCCTTGTTCGTAAAGGAGAATATGGCTTGTCGCTTCGGCTAGTATCTCGTCCCCTGGTCGGCAGTGAATTTTAATGGCAATTTGGTTTGCCATCGTTCCTGAAGGGACAAAAAGGGCGGCCTCTTTTCCAAGTAGCGAGGCGATCGTCTCTTCTAGCTGTTTTACGGTTGGATCATCTCCTAGGACATCATCGCCTAGTGTTGCCGATACAATTGCTTGGCGCATTTCGAGAGTTGGCTGAGTTATTGTATCGCTTCGAAGATCAACAGTTGGAAACATTTTGGAATACTTTCTTTATGCGGAATGTCGCTCTAGTTTTTCAAACAGGAAAATGGCTTATAATTGATGTTGGTTTTTATGTTTATCGGTGAGTGCCTTTGCGACTGCTTTTACTCCCATTATGACAAAATCTATTTTTCTCTCAACCACTCGCTATTTTAATAGAGAAACAATTTACTGTGACTTTTCGTCATACATCTGCTGATTACACGATTGTTGGTGCAGGCGTTCTTGGAATGTCACTGGCCTTCTACCTAGCCAAGCAAGGAAAAAAGGTGGCTCTTCTTGAGAAAAATGAGCCAGGAAAAGAGGCCTCATGGTCAGGGGCAGGGATTTTGCCAGCGGCACGCCTAGATTCAGCCTTTGATGTTATGGATAAATTGCGAGGGTATAGCCATGAGCAATATCCCGTTTGGGCAAAAGAATTAGAGGAGCTTACCGGCATTGATGTTGGCTATCGCCAGACGGGAGGGATTTTTTTAGGGCGAACTCCCTCAGAGGGAGCGGCGTTAAAAGGTGAGTTTTTAGAACTTCAAGAACGACGAATTGAAATCGAACCACTTACTTGGCAGGAGCTCATAAAAAAAGAGCCACTTTTAGGGCAGGCAGTCTCTGAAAATGACCTCTCATTTGCGTACTTTTTGCCGGGTATGGCCCAAGTTCGAAACCCTTATTTTTTACGTGCATTGTCGATGGCATGCGAAAAGCTAGGTGTTGAGGTCATCACACATTGTACGGTAACTGATTTCCACAAAGAAAAAGAACGAGTCCTGTCAATTGAGACAACACGGGGAAGGTTACCTGTTGGCCAACTCTGTATTGCAGCGGGGGCATGGAGTGGCGGGTTGCTAAAACAGCTAGGAGTTTCGAACTGTATCGGGCCAATCCGTGGCCAGATATTGTTATTTCATCGGAAAAAAGCCCCTTTTCAAACGATTCTATGTGAAGGTGACCACTATCTTGTATCACGTGATGACGGTTATGTTCTGGTCGGCTCGACTTTAGAGGATGTCGGTTTCGATAAGTCAACAACGCAGGAGGGGCGGAAGGTTTTACTCCAATTTGCTCAAAGCCTTTTACCCAGTTTGAAAGAAGGTGATATTCTAAAGCAGTGGTCAGGATTACGTCCACATACCCTTGATGCTCAGCCCTATTTGGGAAAGGTTTTTGGTTTTGAGAATGTATTTAGTTGTTCGGGACATTTTAGAAGTGGGCTTCACCTAGCCCCTGCCTGCGCTGCGGCCATTGGTGAGCTCATGTCAGGGAATTCCTCGCCTTTTGAATTGGCTCCCTTTTCCCCCAGCCGCTTGGGAAAGCTTAAAATCTAACTATGTATACTGTTTAAGAAGCACGCTGATCATCGAGCAACTTGATTACGTTGATCATCCCACAGGGATTCAATCTGTTCACAGATAGTATCAGAGGCAGAATCAAGGTCGAATTGTCGATCAACATGGCCCTCGATAAAAGCGGCTTTATTCATTCCATAAACGCTAGAGCTTTTTTCGTTTTGGCCGAGAACAAACCCACCCTTTTTTCGAATATAACCACAGCCAGTTGCACCATCTCGGCCCATGCCAGTCATGATGACTCCAAGACACCGGTCTCCATAGACGTCGGCAGCACATTCAAACGTCAAATCGGCCGAAGGAATGTGGCCACTTACTAACTCTCCACCTTTGACAATTAACCTGCCTGTGCGACCGTCCTTGTGTGGACGGATATAGAGATGTTGTCCACCGGGTGCAATGTAAACGTAGTTTGACTCGAGTTTGTCCCCGGTTGTAGCCTCTTTGACTTCAAGGTCAGTAATTGAGTTTAGACGGGCCGCAAAAGGGGTTGTAAAGCTTTTGGGCATGTGTTGGACGATAACAATTGGTGGTAGAGAGCCTCGTAGATTTTCGAACAACGAGGTCAAAGCAGGAGGGCCTCCAGTTGAAATTCCAATGACGATCACTTTGTCACCGTAGTTATTCGCTGGAATACTTTTTACTGGCTCCTGAATCTGTGTTGATTTATAGTTTGAACCTTGGTGACGTTCTCTGCGTTCACTAATTTTTTGGAGATCGGTCTTGGAAGCCGATTTTATTTTTTGAGTTAGTTCGTTTTGCCATGATTCGATCGAACCAAGCTCGGTCGAAGGTTTAGGAATGAAGTCAATTGCCCCGCGCTCAAGAGCCTCTAGGGTGATATTTGCCCCAAAAGAGGTAAGAGCGCTCACAACGATTACAGCGATCGGTTTTTGGGCAAAGATTAAGTCCAACGCTTCAAGCCCATTCATCTTGGGCATTTCAACATCAAGAGTTATTACATCGGGCTGAATTTTTTCAGAGAGCTCAACAGCATGTTGTCCATCTTCAGCCATTCCAACGACTTCCATTCCTGGAGCTTCGTCGATACAATCTTCGATCATTGCACGCATCAATGGAGAATCGTCAACGACAAGGACTCGAATATTTGATTTGGTCACGCTCGTTATCCTTTGATTTCTTCTGTGGAACAGCCAGACGGGAGCTTCTTTGGATTGTATCGGTCTGAGTTTGATCTACAGTAGCATACAGTTGGGACACGAGCTAAGGTCCCGATCACCTGGAAAAAAGAAGGAGAAAAATATTTGGGGGCATGAAGAATGAGTCCGATTAGATCAATTATACCGGGACTTTTTTAACCTTAGATACTCTATCGCTATTCCAAGTTAGTTAGCTGGCCACCTGAGTCCTTCTTTTCCTGTGTATTTGGAGCGAGGGCGGATAAGGCGATTGTTCGCCTGTTGCTCCAAATAGTGAGCCGACCAACCAGTGACACGACTAAGAACAAAAAGTGGGGTATAAATGTCAATTGGTAACCCCATATAGTAATAGAGGCGGGCACTCGGCCAATCGAGATTAGGTGGGAGCCCTTTTTCAGAGCTGACAGCTTGTTCAATAATGTCGGCAATTGTCTCCATTTCCTGGTTATTGGTTTCGTTTGCAAGAGGGACACAGTACGCTTTGAGTATTTTGGCTCGAGGGTCTCCCTCTTTGTAAACACGGTGGCCAAAGCCCATAATGCGTCGCTTTTGAGCCAACGCCTCACTCACCCATGATGGGGCATTTTCAGAAGAGCCGACTTCACTGAGAACTTCCATGACACGTTCATTCGCTCCACCGTGTAGTGGTCCCTTAAGAGTTCCAACGCCAGCAGTAATTGCTGAATGCAAATCTGACAAGGTCGAGCAAACGATCCGAGTCGCAAAGGTTGAGGCATTGAACTCATGTTCTGCATAGAGAATTAATGAGACATCCATTGCTTTAATGTGGGCTGCAGTCGGCTCTTTTCCGGTAAGAAGCCGTAGTAAATTTTTGGCGTATGAGTCCTCTGCCCTTGGTTCAAGAGGCTCTTTTCCTTGGCGAAGACGGTGGTAGAAGGCCAAAAGAATAGGAAGTTGAGCAACAAGTCGGGTCGCCTTGCGCAAGCTCGCCTCGGGAGAATCATCGCCAACCTCTCTGTCAAAGTGGGCTACAAGGCTAACGGCAGTTCTCATATAGTCCATCATTGGAATATCCGAAGGTAACTTGCGAATGAGCTCTTCTAATTGAGGGTCAAGGCGATAGTTTTCGGCCAAATCGGCTTTAAATTTTTTTAGCTGGCTGCTGTCTGGTGGAGTGTTTTCCAAGAGGAGATAAGCGACCTCTTCAAAAGTCGCATTTTCACATAAATCGTCAATTGAATAGCCACGATAAGAGAGGCCTCCTGAAATCGTACAGACTGCAGTTTCACCTGCGATAACCCCTTCTAAACCTGGTGAATAGATCATTTCAGCCATCGGTTTCCCCTTCTTGTTTATTGTAAAAATTGAGAATTTTCTTTATATATAAAAATGGATGGAATACTACCGTCAGGCCTCTTATGCCAATATTATTAGGAAAAATGGCGAGAATCTTCGGGAGGATGGTCGTGGTAGCCGAGAAGATCGTAAAGTTCTTCTCGTGTTTGCATTTGCTTGAGCATCGGCTGTTGGGTACCATGCTCTTTTATTGTTGTGAGAAGTTGCTCCATGGAGAACATTGCAGCTCGCAAGAGGGAAACAGGATACAAAACAATACGGTAGCCCAAAGCTTTTAATTCATTTGAAGTAAGAAGTGGACTTTTGCCAAATTCGGTCATATTTGCCAAGAGAGGAACCGAGACTTCTCTTGAAAAATTTTCGAATTCTGTCTTTGTCTGAAGTGCTTCTGGAAAAATCCAGTCGGCTCCTGCACTTACATAAGCCTTGGCCCGGGTAATGGCCGACTCGAAGCCTTCGACACCACAACCGTCCGTTCGGGCGATAAGAACGGTTTCAGGATTTTTCTGAGCTCTCTTTGCCGCTGCGATTTTCTGACACATTTCTTCGATAGGGACGAGCGTCTTTCCAGAAAGGTGGCCACAACGTTTAGGAAGCGTTTGGTCTTCTAGCTGAATGGCGCTAGCGCCCGCCTGTTCGAGTTCTTCGACCGTTCTTCTTACGTTGACCTCACTGCCAAAACCGGTGTCGGCATCGACGAGAAGGGGTAGAGTCGTACTACTGGCAATACGACGTGTTTCTTGAACAAGCTCGGTCAGGGTAAAAAGGCCAATGTCAGGGAACGCAAGAGTCCCTGCCGAAAAAGCACCTCCTGAGAGATATAGAGCCGGGAACCCAAGTTTTTCAATAAGTTTTGCAGCAAGTGCGTTAGGGGCACCAGGAACCTGGAGTGTTCCCTGGGCGACCTTTTCACGAAGCCCCTTCGCTAAAGATGGTGTTGTGGTCATTGTTTCCATTATAAAATTTTTGAAAGCAGTCGTAGTGGTATTGTAACTTTTTCCCTATACCCAATACAATACCGCCTCCCCTTTTGTTTTTCGGAATTAGACACCCGAAGACTCAGTTCCCACCTCGACAAGATAGCCCGCCCTATGAGCTTTTTTGATAGTTGGTTTTCCTCTAAACTTTTTCAAGAGTCCCCCTCCCCTGTCGCCACATGGAAAAAATGGGTTGAATTTAGCCTTCTTGTTTTAATTCTATTTGTATTTGCTGGACGAGCAGCGCCCGGCGATAACGAAGCGCACTATCTTTGCAAGGCAAAACATTATTGGGATGCTACCTTTTGTGAGGGTGACTTTTTTCTGGACACCCATGATACACACCTGGTTTTTTACTGGACAATCGGCCTTTGTACGACCATTTTCTCCTTAGAAACGACGGCCTGGATAGGACGCATTTTGTCTTGGTTATTGTTGGCACACGCCTGGCAAAGACTGAACCGGCAAATGAGGTTTCCTGCCGGTCTCTCTGTGTTAACCCTTGGACTCTTTATGGGGATTCTATCTCGTTACCATATGGCTGGTGAATGGGTTATTGGTGGGATTGAAGCGAAATGTTTTGCATATATCTTCTTACTTTATGGTCTAGAAGCTATTCTCGCCAACCGCTGGAAAATTGCCTGGCCACTACTGGGAATTGCTTCAGCATGGCACGTCGTCGTTGGTGGATGGGGTGCCATTGCAGCCTTTGCCGTTTGGGGGATAGCTGGAAGAAGAGAAATTTCGTTCCCAAAAATGTTGCCCTCACTGCTATTAGGGGGAGTGTTTAGTCTTGGTGGTTTACTACCTGCAATTGAAATGTCGGGAGGGGAGACGGCAGAGACTCTTCTAACTGCCTATCGTATTCAGGTCTACGAACGGTTGCCACACCATCTTCTTTTTTCAAAAATGCCGTCGCACCATGTTCTTCGGCAAGCTGTTCTTGTTGCTATTTGGGGAATTTTAACATGTCTTTTTTTCCAGGGCGAATCGAAGAATATCTCGGAAGAGATTCGATTTAAAGTAAAAAGACTTACTCTTTTTACTGGGGCAACCCTTGGAATTACTTTTGCAGGGATTTGTATTGATAAATTTCTGGCCGACCGCTCATGGTTAGAGGTAAACCTCCTCCGGTTTTATTGGTTTCGTCTTTCAGAAGTTATCGTTTCGATGCAAGTCGGTCTTTTAATGCCGATAGTTGCTTTCCTTTATGGAACAAAGTGGCCCCGTGCTCAGCGAGTCGCTTGGGGAATTCTCCTTTTTACTGGGGTTTATGTCATTTCTGGCCCAGTTTACGAAAATTGGCGAGATCCACGTCCGAAGTCGATTGCTCAGGGACAAGGGCGAATTGCAAACGACCCCAAAGGGTACGATCGTCAGATCAGCCAGGCGGCCTCATGGCGAGCCACTTGCCAATGGATCGACAACAACATTCCCAATGATTCTCTCATTTTGACACCACGTCATCAACAAACCTTTAAATGGTATGCAAAACGGGCTGAGGTCGTTACCTACAAAGATATGCCCCAAGACCCTACAGCGGTCCTCGAATGGAAAAGTCGGGTCCAGGCGACTTTATGGTGTGGTCCGGAAGGAGGCGCATGGCATACACTCGGCGATGAGAAGTTGCGCGTGCTGCTGAAAAAATATGAGTGCGACTATTTTCTTCTCGATAAAACAAGGCACGACACGATTGTCCCAACAACATTCAAGCAAATATACCCGAAAAAAGGCAAGACAGAGAACAAAGACTATGCTCTCTATCTCGCCATTCCTGACAGGTTTAACATGTCTCGGTAAAAAGGATCTGAATTTCGGTGAGGTAGTTTTTAGGATTTCCTTTAAAGAGCATTCCAGGCCCTTTGTGGTAGATTTCGCGTGAAGGGCAGACCAGGTTCCCTCGCTCTTTTACAGCGGGGATGATCTTTTCATAGGAGTTTCGAAGGGTGTCGTAGCACCCCTTATGCATAAGAGAGAGGCATTTGCCGGCGGGTAATTCCCATACCTCGATATCATCTTTCGAGGTCCCCTTTTTTATTGGAAAGCAGGTTGCAAAGTGGGCATCGTCTTCTTTGTACTCTTTGTCATAATAAAGCATAAATGGCTTGCCATTGGCTTGGCTCCAAAAATATTTGCCAAGCTTGGCAAAGCCTTTGCTGCAATCAGAGTACTTTCCCCGCATGGTGATTGAGGCGATCAATTGGGTCGGCAACTCTTTTTCTTGAATCGTAAAGTCGGTTGTTGGCATTGGGTTTCTTTGCTCCTTTTCGATACGAATGAGTGCCTCAAGTGAGTTTGAGGCGGTTTGTAAATCACTGAGGCGCTGATGTAAGTTCTTCTGATGGGTCTCCAAAAAGGAGAGGATATCGAGATCGGCTTGATACGAAAGAAGGATGCTCTCGATTTCTCGTAAAGGCAGCTCTAATTTTCGCAAGGTCGTAATAACCTTGGCCGTATCGATTTTCTCTTTGCGATAATATCGATAGCTGGAATCGGCATCGATATGATCGGGGACTAAAAGGCCTTTTTCATGATAAAAACGGAGTGTTTTTACCGTGATTCCTGTCGCTCTGGAAAATTCACCAATAGATAACATTGCGACCTCAACTATAAAACATTTTCGTTATCGTACGGTCTCCAGTTAGTGGAGGGTCAAGGAGAAAATTTTATTATAGTCAATTTTCTAAGGTTCCGATATTTCTTATTTTTCGGAATGTAAAGACATGGGAAAGAGAATTTGACAAATCACCTGTTTCAACCTAGAGTTTCTTAAGGGTATGTCGGTATGAATGTGAGTATCTCATGAAACGCCGCCGAAGGATTTCGTATGACGGATACACAGAATCGAGCAATAGACACAAGTCTTGAAGACTTGCTACGTCGCATTGAAAGACTCTCAGAGGGAGAACCAGAGTCTCATCAAGATGAGGAGTGCAATGGATCTCCATCTACAGGCCCTTTACCAACGCCGGAGCTAAGAGAGGAAAAAGTATCGCCGGAACCACCCGTTTCCCCTCGTTCTTCTTCAACAAAAGCTATCAAGGGGCAATATTACCCACGTGAACCCGATAGCCTCGAAGAAACAGGGCTAAACCCCAGTGAGGTTGAGTCTTTGATCTTGAAGTTCCTTCTTACTAAAGGTGATGCCTCCGGAAGAGATGTCGTTGAGCAGATTAAATTACCATACAAAATTGTCGAGCCGCTCTTACAGGCTCTCAAACATAATCAACATTTGGCTTACCGTAGTGCGGCAGAAATGGGGGACTATGTCTACGCCCTAACGGAAATAGGCCGAGAGAAAGCAAAGCGGCTTTCAGAACACTGTACCTATTTTGGTACAGCACCAGTTTCCGTCGAAGACTATCTTCATAGCATCGAAAAGCAGGCCCTTGAAGACGAACGTCCTGGTCCTCAGGAACTTAAAGCAGCTTTTAGCGACCTTTTTCTTAGTGAAGAAATGCTTTTCCGCCTAGGCCCTGCCGTAAACTCGGGGCGTGGACTCTTTCTTTATGGCGCTCCTGGAAATGGCAAAACGAGCATCGCTGAGAGGATCGCAAAAG
>JALCBQ010000020.1:27317-32126 GCA_028066335.1 Pirellulaceae bacterium | reverse complement strand
ACAACAAAAAATGCAGCTCGCCCAAGAAGATCTTCAACAGGCGACCGACAAGCTTGCCACCCTGGAAAAATCGTTGGGAGTCGACCTTGCTGAAATCCGTATTATTACCGAACAGACGGGTGGCGAAAGTAACCTACGTGCCAACCTGACGACCCTTAAACAGAGACTTTCAACAGCAACAACGGCAAGAAAAACCAAGCAGCAGCTTGCCACGATCTTGCAAACTCTTAAACAAAACCCTGATCATATTTTAACGACACCAAGCGACCTCCTTGCTTCTCAGCCAACGTTGCGCCGATTAAAAGAAGGGCTTGCCGATGCCCAACTCCGCTCGGCCAATATTCAGGGCAGAATGTCCTCCCGCCACCCTTTGGTCATTGCAGCTAAAAAGACAGAAGAAGAGATCAAAATGAATCTCCACCGAGAAATCGATGTTCTGTTACCCAGCCTAGCAACGGAGCTCCAGTTAAACAAAACTGAAATCGACTCACATAATAAACAGATCAATATTATCAAAGACCGTATGGGTTACATTGCCAGCCTTCGCGCAAACTATCATAACCTCTCCGAAGAGGTTCAACAAAAAAGTCTTGCTGTTAATCAAGTCGAGCAAGACCTGCTCTCAACCCGCTCTGCCTTAGCGGCGACGAAAGAGACGAGCATGCTCACCAAAGTCGATACACCCAATGTTGGTAACTACCCGGAGGGGCCAGGGAAGCTTTCGATTATCTTGTTCGGTATGGTCGCTGGCTTACTCACCGGTTGCGGCATCCTCTTTCTAACAGTTGTTCCGAACAATGCCGCTCATTCGAGCAACCGACCAGTTGACCTTTTTCAAACAGGAAAAGGTGAACCATTTCCAGCTTTTACCTTACCAAAATTTCATCCTCATAAAACAAACCCCTAGTGATTTTGTCACCCTTGCCTTTTAGCAAACAGTTATTGTGAACCAGTTCCCATTGTTAAAACACTATGGTTGCCATTTATCTTTTACTTGCTGTTCCAGCGATTGTCTGGGGAATTTACCTCGCTCTGCAAAGTTCGTTGCTCAATGGTCTCTTTACCTACCTAGTGCTGCTCTGCTGCTTTGGTGAACATTTCTTTGAGCTTAACATCGGTATTCATCTAACCCTGGATCGGATTTTTTTGGGAGCACTTGTGGCGACCTCTCTTATCCAATACTGGTTAGGAAAGATCACTTTTCGGCCACTCCATCGATTCGACTGGCTCCTTTTAGCTTTCGTCGGTTTTCTGGGGCTGAGCACATTTACTCATAACTGGCGAGTTTCAAACCCAAACGAGGTTCCGATCGTTGCCCACCTTGTGAATGGTTACCTTATTCCGCTAGCTCTTTACTTTATCGCTAGAAATATCGACCTTAGAAAAGAGAGTTTAACGACCTTTTACTACCTTCTTGTCGGCTTTGGAACCTATCTGGCCGTTGTTGGTCTCTTTGAAGCATTTGGCCTTTGGACATTTGTTTATCCTAAATATATCTCTGATCCTGAAATTGGCCTCCATTTTGGTCGGTCACGAGGCCCAATGGTCCACTCGGTTAGTTTTGGTATTTACCTCGTTATCTGCATGAGCATTAGCTGGCTCCTTTTTTGCCAGAAGACAAAACGATGGCAGTATATTTTTCTTGCGTTAATCCCTCTGTTTCTTGCGACGATTTATTTCACCAAAACGAGGTCTGTCTGGATAGGCGCAGGTAGTTCACTTTTTTTCCTTTTCTGGATGACTTTAGAAGGGCGAGTAAAGTACCTCACATTGGGCACAATGGTTACCCTTGCCTTGGCTGTCGGCGTAACCAAAATGGATTCAATCATCGGCCTTAAACGAGAAGGGACTGTACAAGACACAAGAAAATCGACGAGTATGCGGGCCAGTTTTACCTACGTCTCCTGGAAAATGTTCAAAGACCGGCCAGTAAGTGGGTTTGGGTTTGGACAGTTTTATCGAGAAAAGAAACCGTATTTAACCGACCAGCAATCGTCTCTTCAACTAGAGTCCATACGCTCCTATGTTCACCACAATACCTTTCTCAGTCTTTTAACTGAGACCGGTCTCATAGGTCTCTTTCTTTTCCTCGCACTCGTTGGGAGCTGGACCTACAGTGGCTGGAAGCTCGCAACAAGACGCAATCTCTCCCCATGGCTAAAAGGGCAAGGCCTTCTGTTGCTTGCAACGATTTTGACATTTACCTGGCAAATGCTCGCTCACGAGATCACCTTTACCCCGATCGATAACTCGCTGCTTTACATTGTTTCAGGCCTTGTCGTTGGCACTTTCCTCAGACAACGTTTTGAAACGGTAACGCCAGAAAAAGTCCTCTATTCAACGTACTCAGTCCATACCTTTGGAGCAGATATTCAAAACTAAACGTTGCTTTAAAACAACCTGATGTTTTGCAAAAGGAACACACCCTTCATTTTGTGTAGCCTAGTCAAGACCAAACATAGACCTAACCCACTACCACTAAAGGACATAAAACAGAATCGCGCCCCTCAAAACGCCAAGAGGCATACTTTTTGCGTTCTAGGGAATACTTGAAAAATTAAACCAATACCACTTTGAAGACACACCACCGGACGAGACGAATGGCACTGAAGTTAGATACTCAAAAAGAGCAACGGCTGTTAAACACTGATCGCCGATTCCCACTTAATGAAAATATCCTTGGGTGGAAATACCAACAACCAACAACCTTAAAAGCACATGGTGATGAATCACTATTAGCCCTGAAATTCAAGGCCAATCTTCCTTTTGTCCACGCAGATGGTAACCTAACACCAGGCTACCTTTTTGCGAAACGTTTTTTTGACATCGTTGGTGCTCTTTTTCTCATTTTGTTTCTTTCACCGATTCTGGTCGTTACTTATATCACTTTATTTATTACGACTAAAGGGAACCCACTTTTTATTCAAGAACGGATTGGTCACCTTGGCCGACGTTTTCCGATGCTAAAATTTCGTACGATGCAGCTCAATGCCGAAGCACAAAAACATCTCGTTGAGAACAAACATCAAGCCGACCCAATTTTTAAAAACAAGCGAGATCCTCGCATTACCCCGCTGGGAGCCTGGCTGCGAAAGCTCAGCATTGACGAAACGCCCCAGCTGTTCAATGTTCTCGTAGGCCAGATGTCGCTCGTTGGGCCAAGGCCACCTATCGAAACCGAAGTCGCCCAATATACCGCCTGGCATCGACAACGTCTTTCTGTCAAACCTGGCCTCACCTGCCTTTGGCAAGTCAATGGTCGTAGCGATATTGGCTTTGAAGACTGGGTGAATATGGATATCTGGTATATCCGAAACCAAAACCTCCTTACCGATTTCAAGCTATTGCTAAAAACGCCTTGGTCTGTACTAACAGGAAAAGGGGCTTACTAGTCTCTCCATGATTTTAATATCCAGTCTTCGTAGACTTCTTAAATGAAACCCTCCGGCTAGATATTTGTAAGCTATAGTTACAATAGGCCCCCTCGCACTGACCTCCTAGAACTGCCTGGTTTATTGGTTATATGAGTAAATCGTTCCTTTTTGATTTCGAGTTCGATTCGATTAGACTCTCTCAAGCTGCCGAGCAAATCCTCCGCTGGACAAAAGAGGATCAGCACCATTGCCGTTATGTTGTCACACCAAATGTCGACCATATCGTCAAACTTCAAACGAACAAGCAGCTTCAAGCAGCCTACCGCCATGCTTCCATGATCCTCGCCGATGGATGGCCCCTTGTTTGGGCATCACGAAAATTTGGGCGACCACTTCCTGAACGGGTCGCCGGATCGGACCTTCCTGCTGCCCTTTTTGAACACGACCTCACCAAAGACCGCCACACCAAACCTACCCAGGTTTTTTTACTCGGTGCGGCGCCAGGAATCGCTGCGAAGGCGTCTAAGAATATTCAAAAAAAGTGGGGCCATATTCAAGTTTGCGGTACCTATAGCCCACCTCTCGGTTTCGAAAAGGACCCAGCCGAAAACCAAAAAATTATCGATCGTATAAACCTTTTAAGTCCCGACCTTCTTATACTGGGGCTTGGGGCACCTAAGCAAGAACTTTGGATCAAAGAACATCACCAACAACTCGACGTAAAGGTTGCCCTCTGTCTTGGCGCCACGATCGATTTTATGGCTGGTCATAAAAGCCGTGCACCACGTTGGATGCAAAAATGGGGACTCGAATGGACTCATCGAATGCTCAGTGAGCCAAAGCGACTTGCCAAGCGTTATCTTTATGATGCTGTTCAATTTCCCAGAATTCTTTGGCGAGAGTGGCGTAAAACTGGACGACCGGTATAATAAGGCGTTACGATTTTGCTGCCAAATACCAAAGAAACTTTATGGCAACCTCTCCAAGAAACTTCTATCTCTTTGTCATTGAGGGACTCAACCCTAGCGCCTTGGGCCCCTATGGCAATGCCCAAATTGAAACACTAGGTTTTAACACTCTTGCAAGTCTAGGAACTTCTTATAAAGAACACTATCTACAAAGAGAGGGGCTCCCCTCTTTTTATCAAGAACTCACCCTGGCCCCTACCAAAACGGCCTCCTCTCCAGACAGACCAAACTGGCATTTTTTTGAAAACTTTCCAGAAAAGTCAGGATCGCATCTCGTTACCGATAATCCAGCCGTTGACTCCATATTGGCTGAATCTTTTGAAAACAGAACAACAGTCCCCCCTGTGGAGAATCATGACTCCAAAAAAGAGAAACGTTGCGAAGAAATCGACGAGACGGCAATCGGACATTTTTTTCGACACACCCTTTCGGCAATGAGCGCCCCCTCATCGACAGACCAGTTTTAC
>JALCBQ010000020.1:20476-27307 GCA_028066335.1 Pirellulaceae bacterium | reverse complement strand
TTTCACACAAACAGCCTTCTGCAACATTGGGACGCCCCCGTTGAAATCATCGAAGAGCTCTTTGACCTTTCTCCCGAAGAGATCGAGAAAATACCGACTTCAGGAGACGAAGTCTCAACCCTCACAACAAAATCGATAGAAGATTCCCTTCTTCACCACAAAAGCTATCTTGCGCAGGTCTTTCTTCTCGATATGTTCCTCGACATCTTGATCGAGCACCTCCAGGAACAACATCTTTGGGAAAACAGTACTTTTTTGTTGACTTCGACAAATGGTTTTGCATTTGGTGAACACGGACACTTTGGAACAAAACCCTTGAGGCTCTTCCAGGAGCAGACCCATCTACCCCTTATTTGTGTTTCACCGAATAACCGTCATGTTGGACAACATATCTGTACATTAACACAATCAGAGGTTCTTTTGGCCGAACTTGAGCGATGGAAGCAGACTGCCCAAAACGGCCGCGCCGAACCAGCTTACGAGCAAGCTTCGGCCAAAAACGTGCCAACGGTGGTTGTCGATCGACTCCCTGGCCAACCCTATCTTATTTTAGAAAATAAAGAAGAGGTCGCTCTGCGGACCGAATACTGGTATCTCAAACAACCCAAAGATGATTCGAAAGCTGATCAGGCAGAACTCTACCTCAAGCCGGATGATCACTGGGAGGCGAACGATGTCGCCGACCGCTGCCCAGAACAACTCGCTCTGTTACAACAGTTTCTCGGCACCGTACTACTTCAAGGTGACAAAAAGGTGCCTCTTCCCCAGCTTATTACAGAACGCCTTGTATGAAAGAACAAAAAAGATACAGTCCTTGCATCTTCACTCTTTTAAATAAGTCATTTACAAGTCGCTAAAATCGGGGTAGCCCTCAAGTCAAAAACCCCCTATACTCGGCGACCCTTTCGTCTTCTTACCAGTTAACCCATCTTCAGATGGTCCCCAATAGACCATGTCAGAACAAGGACGTTCTCTCTGTGGACAGTTTCAGTATCCTTCGCCTTTTTTCAGGCGATGGCCAAGGGTGGTGTCTGTTCTTATCTGTGGCCTTTGTACTCTAGGTAGTTTTTCCGCTGTAGCCCCTTTTTTGTCGAGCAGCCTCCTCCATGCCCAAAATACCGATCGTTTAACCCAACTCACTCAGCTGTGGAAAACAGCAGATTCAACGGGTAACGTGGCCTCTTTTCAAGTTGGTCACCTGTTATCGACAAACGACAGGCCTCCTGACACAAAGTCTCCAAAGCTTCTTACCCTTCGCCTAAGAATCACATGGGGTGGTGTCTCTCCAACTCAATGGGCAGGAAACCTCCAGGTCGACCAGGGTCGATTTCACGACCTTCAGCCTCTCGGCTTGGAAGGAGATGTTCCGGGATCATTTTATACCGAGGGGAACAAAGTCGTTTTGGATCAACGGTCTCCAAAAACTTACGACGGTTTTGACGTGACGATCACCTCGTTTGGTGACCGCCAACTCTCTCTTCAACTTATGCCGACGGCCGGGCAAGGCGGCCCTGTCTCCTTTAAAGTTCCCCTTAGGGAACTCCTCGAAGGCGAGTATCGCTCTCCACTTGATGAAGAAAACAACCAACTTGTTATCCGGCGGGCACCAGGTGACCGCCTACGGGTTCGCTTGCACCGAGATCATTTGATTTTTGCACCTCAGGAAAAGCTTTCGCTAGATCTTCTCCCCTATGAATGTGGCCTGCAAGAAAACAGCTCGATTCGCTGCGAGTTACAAATTTACCGTGCTGGCACCGACGAACTCTTAAACTCAGTCACCCGTCAAATGATACTACCAGCCGACACCCTACTTTTTAAAGACCTTCTCGACTGGCAACTGAGTGTCCCTGATCAGGAAGGGGTCTACGACTTAAGAATTTCTATTTATGAAAAATCTTTTATTTCAAAAATTGTCGGCCAAACTCCCCCAATTACAAGTCGCAAGATTCAGTTTGTCGTCCTTGCCAAGCCATCGATACGATCGTCCCAAGGACTTGATTGGCAAACTGTTTATGAGATCGAACCTTCGCAATCAAAGAAAAACTGGGGTTGGTCCTTTTCCAGGCTATCAACGATTACCGACAACTCGACACCTCCATTTTCACATGGAGATCCCAAAACACAAGAGAGACCCAATGGAACCTTTATGACCCTCTCTCCCGGCTCATGGCAAGTTTTACCACTAAAAATCCACAGACTTGGACAACCACATTATGTCGAAATTGAATACCCAAGTGATCAAGCGCAAACCCTTTCGATAAGTCTTCTTGAAACCAATACCGCCGGCCAACTTCTGCCTATTCAGCTAGACTCTTCAATCATTGTCGAACCATCTTCGCAAACTTCTTCAAAGCGACATGTACATCGAATCCTTTTTTGGCCCAAAACCCAAGAGCCCTGGCTCCGCCTTTTAAATACCCAAACTGAAAAACCAGCCACCTATGGCACAGTTCGAGTCCTTGCCGGTCCGACGACCTTGCCGAAAAAAGCAACAAGCAATTTCCCAGTCTTGGAAGAGAGGCTCATTGCCGCCTTTTTTGAAAAACCACTTTTTGCCGAGAATTTTTCGGCAAAACAGGGGCTCGACCCGACCACCTTCCGTAGTCTCGACGATTGGACGACATTTTACCAAGGGGCAACACGCTTAGCCGAATATCTTAATGCGACCGGTTTCAATGGGGCGATTATCCCTGTTTATTGTGAAGGTAGCACTTTATACCCCAGCCAAATCATCGAATCTGTTCCCAAGTACGATACAGGTACCTTCTTTTCGACAGGGCAAGATCCCATTCAAAAAGATGTTCTCGAACTACTCTTTAGAATTTTCGATCGGGAGGGGCTTACACTGGTACCAGCTCTCCATTTTGCGACCCCACTTCCGGCTCTTGAAGAACAGATTCTCGGACAAAAGCGCCTCGGACAAAACCCCAAAGAGAGTGGTATTTTGCTCCTCTCCGACCGAGGGCTAACCTGGGAAGAAACCTTCTCTAAAAACCAGGGTTTGGCCGCTTCTTACAATCCCCTTAATCATCAAGTTCAAAGTGCAGTTGAACAAGTCTGTGATGAGCTCATTAGCCGCTATCAAAACCATCGCTCATTTGGTGGTCTTACCCTGTTAATGACACCCGAATGTTATACCCACTTACCCGATGAAAACTGGGCCCTTGACCCGACGACTCTTTTCCATTTCTTTCAAGAAAATAGCCTCTCTTTAAAAAGCAACCTTCGCCTCCCCCTTTCGGAAGAAGCAAAGCAACTTGTACTTCAAGAAAACAAGGAGGCATGGCTAGCATGGCGTTCCAAAAAACTAAACGATCTTTATAGTCGCATTTCGCAACGACTTCAACGTGGCGGGGGCTTTCCAGGTACAATCGATCGCCGGCTCTATCTCAGTGGTGTCGGGCTCAGCCGGACATTACCCCTTCAACGACAATTACAACCAACCTTACCAGACCAGAGACCACCCCTTCATGGCGCCTTTCTTGATTTAGGTCTCGATTTCTCTTTTTTACAAAACGATCCGTCGATCTGTTTTTTGCTCCCTTACCATGTCGCCTTAAATCGCCCAGTCTCTCAACAAGCCGTTGAATACCAACTGCAGAAACATCTTGCCGATTCTCCAGATCTTCAGAAAGCACAAACCCGCGGCGGAATCCTTTATTACGAGCCCGAATTTCGCCCCCTTGCCACATTCGATGAAAAGAGCCCTCTTGATGACGGAAAAACCGTGAGTTACCTAGCGACCCAACACAATCAGACGGAAGAAAAGTCACGTGAATACCTAGCCAAAATGGTCGCTCAACAAGATTTACAAGTTATGGCTGTTGGTGGCTGGATGTTACCCCTTGGCCAAGAAGAAGCCATCTCGCCTTTTTATGAAGTCTTTCGAACTCTCCCCAAAACAGCAGACCAGACAGTCCAGCGTGCCACGTTCCAGAAACCAATAACCATTCGTATAGCAGAGGGGACTTCTCACAGTACTTTATATCTTGTTAACCCGATGCCGTGGCCTGTCTCATTACAAATTCAGTTCAAAGACCGCCTTGCTACCCAGATTCGTTCTCAAAGCGGCCGAAACCTCCCCCCTCTCATTCAACACGGAACAGGGACCTCGTGGCATTTGCAGCTCGAACCATACGAGCTTGTCAGTGCCCAGCTTGGAGTACCTCGATTCGAAATTGCAAAAATTGAAACGACACTACCACCACAACTGTCAAATGAGCTTCATCAAGAGTTAACCTTCATTTCAGGGAAGCTCAATCACCTCCTGCACCCTACCCCCTTACCTCTTTTGACCAACCCTGATTTTGAACTTCCTCCAGAAACTGCCAAAGTGGGAACCGAGGCCGATATTTTGGGTTGGACTCACGCTCTTGGGAATGATCATGTTTTTGGGCTCGACCAAGGATCGGCCCAACAAGGTGAGAGTGCGTTGAAAATTCATTCGAAAAAAGGGGGTGCCTGGATCCGTAGCCAAACGATACCCGTTCCCGCTTCGGGACGCCTGGCAATGTGGGCATGGGTAAAAAATGATTTAGCCAACGGTCGTCCCCCTCAACTACGGCTCTCTCTTGAAGGAAACCACCGTGGAACCACCTATTATCGTTTTGCGACGGTCCGCCAACCTGAAAACCAATCACCCCAAGAATGGATCCCTTACCTCTTTCAGATAGATGAAATCCCACAAGACCTTACCGATCTTAAAGTCGGCTTTGACCTTATGGATGAAGGAACAGTCTGGATAGACAATGTCCAGCTCTTTGACACGTGGTTACAAAACCATGAACGGGCCGCGTTTTCAAAAATGGTTGGCCTTGCCCATTTTCAGTTAAATCAAGGTGACCTTGCCAATTGCCTCGAGACCCTTGACTCGTACTGGCCCCGCTATATTCGCGATTCTCAAACCGAGTCGGGCTCTCTCTATTCAAAAGAAACGACAAAGGTAACAGAGCGGGACTCGCCTCAATCGTCGGCCCACATCGCAATTCTTCAAAAAATGACCGGGTATATCTTCCCTTTCCATTAGATCTTTCTCTTTTGAATTGATATACTGTAGAAAAGGTCCCTGTCATCTGACTTTTTGCAAAGATCGCCCCATGGAGTTTTTTTCCGAAGAAGAGGAAGAGGTCGAAATTCGACCGTCTTCTAAATTCCAATTCCACATGAGTACGGTCATGTGGCTCACACTTATTTTAGCAATCGTTTTCTGGGCTGGTAGTCAATTTGGCCAACGACCAGACGAGGGAAAATCTTTTCAGCTCTTCACTCACTCTTCCTCAGTCGTTCTGCTAGCAGCTGCCCCTGCTGTACTCTTTGCCCTGGTAAAAATCATCCATGCTATCATGCATTGGGTCGACAATAACCACCAATCCTAATGAAAAAGTGCCATCCCAAAACTTCCAGGGTATTGTGGTATGAGTTTCGCGTGCTCTATACCCCGTTACTTTGAAAGCAGTCGAACCACTCTTGCCGAAAAAATTCGATTCTGTTAAAAGGGGGAACCACTAGCTCCACTTCTTTTTGCAAACCTCCCATCACTCCAAAGAGAGCCGATGACGAATTTTCTCCGTCTTGTCCGTTTAGCCCTACGCCAAAAAACGACCTTTTTCGCCTCGATCGTCTGTTCTTTAATGGTTGCCCTGCTATGGGGTGCGAATATTGGTACCGTTTACCCTTTTGTCGAAGTCGTCTTTCAAGGGAAATCTCTTCCCCAGTGGACCGAAAATCAACTTCATGAAACTCAACAAACGATCAACAAGCTAAAACAAGAACTCGGCTCTCTTGAAAAAAAGGTCGCTCAGGCCGACACCGACGAGCAAAAAAAAGAACTTACACGGAGTCTAGGTGAAAAGAGGTCACGTTTACAGGCCGAACAATATACTCGGAATCTCACAGCCTATGTTGCACCCTATATCCATAAATATATCCCGAGTGACCCGTTTCAGACGTTGTTACTTATTGTCGGCTTCCTCCTTGTAGGGACGTTACTAAAGGACCTCTTCCTTGTTTTACATATCATTTTTGTGGAAAGAATTTCACAACGGACGACTCTTCAGCTCCGACAAATGATGTATGAACATACCCTCAAAATGGACCTCGCCGACTGGAATACCGACAACCATGCCAAGCTACTTAGCCATTTCACCTACGATGTCGAATCGATCCACGGCGGACTGAACAATCTTTTTGGCAGAGCAATTCGTGAACCACTAAAGATGGTCGCATGCCTTGCCGGTGCCGCTTTTATTTGCTGGCGCCTCCTTGTCCTTTCGCTAGTCGTCACGCCGGTCGCCTTTTTTCTCGTCCGATGGTTGGCCAAATCAATCAAACGAGCTAACAGAAGGGCAATGGAAGAGATGTCCCTTCTCTACAACCGTCTTAGTGAAACCTTTGCAGGTATTAAGATTATTAAATCGTTTACAAGCGAAGCTTTTGAGCAGGAACGCTATAACCATCTGACGACACAATATTTCCGCCGTGCGATGAAAATCGCCTTTTATAACGGACTGACCAAACCGAGTGGCGAAGTGCTCGGTATTGGTGTCATCTGCCTTGCTCTTCTCGCTGGTGGTTATCTTGTCCTCTATCAAGAAACCTCCCTTTTAGGCATACAAATGACGAGCCAGCCCCTTAGCTTTGGTGGCCTTATGGTCTTTTTTGCACTCTTGGCTGGTGTCAGTGACCCCTTGCGCAAAATGGCTGACGTCGTCAACTTTTTGCAAAAAGGGTCGGCCGCTGCCGATCGAATCTATCCAATTCTTGATCGTCAGGCCAAAATTCATAGCCGTGAAAACGCCTTACCGTTTAATACCGATTTTCAAACAATTCATT